>CAKZYL010000416.1 GCA_937884705.1 uncultured Roseovarius sp.
GGAAGGGCGGCACCTGTCGCCCTTCCGCAAACTCAAAAGGCATCTGTCATGTTTGTAAAACCCTCCCCTGTAAAACGTGCTTGGTCCTCGCTTCGCAAAGGCTTCGTTGCCGTTGCTTTCTTTAGTTTGTTTCTCAACCTCCTCATGCTCGCTGGTCCTCTCTACATGCTGCAGGTCTATGACCGCGTACTGACCAGCCAGAACACGAACACGCTCATCGCTCTGAGCCTGCTTTTGGGCGGCGTTTTCGTCGTCACCGCGTGTCTTGATCTGCTGCGGATGCGCATCCTTAGTCGCTTGGCTGCCAAGTTCGAACTGGGTGTAGGAGAGCCGATCCTTAACGCGGTCATGCGCCGCCGCGTAAACGGTAAGGCAGCTCCAGGTGAAAACCTTGTCGACGACGTCAATGGATTTCGAGAGTTCATCTCCGGCACAACACTCACCGCGTTTTTCGATGCGCCCTGGATCCCGATTTATCTGGGCGTTCTTTACATTCTGCATCCTTTGCTTGGTCTTCTGGGCCTCGGAGGGGCTGCGGTACTGACCGTTTTGGCCCTTCTAAACAACGCCAGGGCCCATGCCCCGATGCAGCTGGCGTCCGAGGCGAGGGGGAGGTCTGATGCCCTCTTTCGGATCAGCGATCGAAACGCTGAACTGGTGCATGCGCTCGGCATGAAGGCGGACCTGACGCGCCGTTGGGGTGCGCTGCAACGCGAGGCGCATCTTTATAAAACGAAGCTCAATGACCGAATTTCCGGGTTCTCCGTTGTCTCGAAAACCATCCGCATGGGCCTGCAGTCCGCCATACTCGGCCTCGGCGCGGCGCTGGCCATCGCTGGAGAAACCACCGCTGGTGTGATGATTGCGGCCACGATCGTGTTGGCCCGCGCCCTTGCCCCAATCGACCAACTGATTGGCCAATGGCGCAGCTTTTTGGCCGCACGCGGATCCTACCAGAAACTCAAAACCCTGACCGACGAGTTCAAGGAAGAAGAGCGCCGTCTGAGACTGCCCCGCGCGTTTCAATCGCTGTTCGTCTCAATCCGTCAGGCGGGTCCTCCGCAGGCCTTGAATGCCAGCATAAAGACGATCGAATTCGCCCTGGATGCAGGGGATGTATTGGCGGTCATAGGACCAAGCGGATGCGGCAAAACCAGCTTGGGTAAAATGCTGTCCGGCGTCTGGATGCCGCAACGAGGCGATGTCTTCCTTGATGGCAGCCCGGTATCAAAATGGGACGAAAACGATCTCGGCCGCATGATTGGATATCTGCCACAAGACGTCGAACTCTTCGATGGCACGATCCGCGAAAACATCGCTCGATTTTCAACCGAAATTGACGACATGGAAGTCTTGCGCGCAGCCCGCGAGGCCGGTGTCCACGAGATGATTGCAGGCCTTGTCGACGGCTATGAGACGCGGCTTGGCGCGGGCTTTTTTCTGTCGGGGGGGCAGCGTCAAAGGTTGGCGTTGGCACGCGCTCTGTACGGAGAGCCATTCCTGCTCGTCTTAGATGAACCCAATTCTGATCTCGATTCCGAGGGTGAAGAGGCATTGCGCCAGGCGCTTGAATCGGCCCAGGCGCGCGGTGCGATTGCGGTTGTCATGACACACCGTCCAGCCACGCTTCAGGCCGCAAACAAAGTTTTGATTATGCGCAATGGCACCCAACACAGCTTCGGTGACAAAGACGACGTTCTACAAATGAACAGGCGCAACGTGCTCCCGACTACAGAGAGCAGACAGATATCCGAAGACAGAAAAACGCCGCCCGAGCGCATGGCTCAGCCGTCACATCTGGCCGCGAAAGGATGACCCCAATGACCAACACTCTTCCTCAGCTCTCCTCACATGCCCTTCCAAGTCTTGAGACCGCCCAGTTTGAGCTTGAAAGACAGTACGAACCCTCCATTGGTCGATACGTCTTCCTTGGTCTGTTCCTTCTCGCCGTATTCTTTGGCGGAGCACTCTATTGGTCGCTTTCGTCAAAATTAGACGGCGCGGTGGTGGCCCCGGCATCCTTGGTTGTCGAAGGACAGCGTAAGACCGTCGAACACATTGATGGCGGGATCATTCGTTCGATCCTGGTGACGGACGGTGAGTTCGTCGAAAAAGGTCAAACGCTCGTTCGCCTCGACAGCACGGAAATTGACGTGGACCTCGATGTGCTCGGCAGCCAGATGGGCGATCTGTCTGTGCGACGCGCTCGGCTATTGGCGCAGATTGAAGAACGGGACCGTTTCAACGAAGCTGACGCCTTCTCTCAGGTGCCGAGCGGTGTTTCAAAGCAGCAGTGGTATGGGGCCTTCCTAACCCAGAAGCAACTTTTTGACACCGAAGCCAGAGCCAGACGGACGGAAGCCGAGATCAATGAACAACGCATCCAGACCCTGCAGGATCAAATCAAAGGTTTGGAAGAACAGCGCGTTTCCACCCTAAATCAACTAGAAATAGTCCGCGTGGAACTGGCGGATCTTGAAGAACTGTTCGAGAAGAAACTTGTGACTGTCTCTCGTATCAGTCCGCGCCGCATTGAGCTGGAACGCCTCATTGGAAATGACGTCCTTCTGCGCACCCAGATCACCCAGGCTGAAAATCAGATGCGCGAGCTGTCTCTCACGCGCTTGAGCCGGCAAAAGTTGCGCGAGGAGACAATCACAAGTGAATTGGCAACCGTTGAGACGCAATTGGCCCTCGTGCGTCCACAGCACCTTGGTGCTTTTGAGCGTCGCAAGCGGATTGACATAGTGGCGCCGGAAAGGGGTCGTGTGGTCAATCTAGGTGTGACCACGACAGGCGGCGTCATTCGCCCGGGCGAGACCATTCTGGATATCGTCCCCGAGGACCACGATCTGATTGTAGAGGCACGGGTGAATACGGGCGATATCGACAAGCTCGAGATCGGCCAAGATACGCGGATCAGACTGTCAGCCTTCGCTCAGGCAGACGTGCCGGAAGCGACGGGTCAGATCTATGACATTTCGGCAGATACGCTGGAAGACGACCGCACGGGTGAGCCCTTTTACATTGCCAGAGTGCGACTTGATGCCGACCAGCCGGAGAGCGTTGCCGAGCTTGAACTTTTGCCCGGAATGCCGGCCGATCTGTTCATCCGCACTGGCGAGAGAACAGCGTTTTCCTATCTCGCGCAACCTATCAATGAACGGCTGGCAAAGACCTTTACCGAGTGAGTGAGCTTTGATGATTTTGGAGCTCAAAACGTAACGAGTGAGTGAGTGGGGTATTGCTACCGATAGCCCACTCACATTTGCATGGGTAGAGCGTCGGAAAAGCGCTCACGTCTCTCTTCCACGAAAATCCCAAATGGTCCTTGTCGGCGAGTGCTCTGATCGTTGCGGTGCCGCGCCATACAGTTGGAAATTCGCTAGCTATGAATGATCACGTCAATTGGGGCAGTCAAACCCGTGAGACGGCGGCAAAGCACTCTCTCTCGCGACACTCCACAAGAGCCTTTGGGTATTGAGGCATCCCAACATTCACATGCTGAGTTAAAGCATGCGTGGCACAACGGCGCGGCCCGTCAGTCTCATACTGGGAAAACTGAAAGGCGTTTCATTTAGATCTGCGGACTGGCCGTGCGATTTTTTTCTCGCTCACATCTTATCGCAACTGCAAATTTGGTACGTTTAATTCTCCTCTTAAAGCACAATACATGGAAGACTTTAGGTTGTCTGACACTGCGATGAAACGCTATGGTTAACGCCGTATCCACCGCAGTATCGCGGTGTGTTTTTCGCCAATCAGAGTTACCGCTATATGGCTCCAATACGCGACAAAAATAGCGAGTTTACGCGCCGCAAGTTTTCGTTGTGCTGTGGCGCGGCATGTCTGGCGGCACCCTATGTTTCCGCCAATGGACGATGGATTGAAGTAGAACATGCATGGGGAACGCTCAGACTAAATCAACCGGCTGAGCGCGTCGTTTCAATCGGATACACAACGCAGGACGCGCTGTTGGCAATGGGCGTTGTTCCATTGGCCGTGCGGCATTGGTTTGGAGAAAACCCAAATTCCATTTGGCCATGGGCGCTCAAGAGTTTGGGACAAACCGAACCCGTTGTCATAACGGGCGAGGTATCAATTGAGATGATCGCCGATCTTGCCCCAGATCTGATTGTGGCGATCGGATCTGGGATTGCGCGGGCAGAATATGAGATTTTGGTTCAGATTGCGCCGGTGTTGATGCACGCCTCAGACGAACCTGTTTTTGGGAGCCCATGGCAGGCGGACACGCGACGGATCGGGCGAGCTTTGGGCAAAGACAGGCACGCGGAAAAACTGGTTTCCGATGTGGAAGCAAAGTTTCTTTCAGCGCGGAGCAGGCATCCGGATTGGCAGGGCGCAACGGCGGTAGCGGCTTGGCAAAATGGATCAGTGACAGGGGCTTTCCTCGGACAGGACAAACGTGCGCAATTCCTGACGGAACTGGGCTTTGTGCCGCCAGAAAAACTGCGCGACGTGACTGCACGACAAGGGTTTTACGCAACTTTATCGCCAGAAGACCTTTCGCCTTTGGATGCTGATCTGCTTTTGTGGACATCCTCCTTGGGTGGCTCAAGCGACATCGCGCGCCTGCCGATGCGCCGGACGTTAAATGCGCATCGGCAAGGCCGGGAGGTTTTTGCGGATACGGATGTCTCGGCGGCCCTGTCCTTTGGCAGCGTTCTGTCGCTACCCTTTGCGCTGGATCGCCTTGAGGCGGACTTTAATGCAGCGCTCGATGGGCGACCTGGAACAATCGTGGCCTCCGCTGCGTCCGCTGGTTTGACACCTTAATGCAGTGGGTGATCGTTGCCGCAATGCTCATGATCGGAGCGGCGGTGTCGCTGACTGTGGGCGTTCGCGCGATTGAGCCGCACGCGTACATGGAAGCCTTGTGGCACTACGATCCCTTTGACCCCGCTCACGTGACAATTGTGCATATACGCTTGCCACGGTTTTTGGCCGCTATCGTTGTAGGGGCCGCGTTGGGCATAGCAGGGTTGGTCATGCAGGCGCTGTCGCGCAATCCTTTGGCGGACCCGGGCATCCTTGGCGTGAATGCGGGGGCGGCTTTTGCCTTGGTGCTGGGAACGGCATTGATGAGCCAAGCGGATCAAACCGTTTTGACCCTTCTTGCGTTTCCAGGTGCTGCCGTTGCGTCCATCGTCGTTTTTGCTTTGGGGGGCGGATTGAAGGGCGATGCCGGTCCTGTTCGCCTGACCCTAGCGGGCGCCGCAGTGAACGCGTTTCTTTTGTCATCGGTGACGGCAGTTGTTCTTGTTCAACAGGAAACCTTTGATGTTTTGCGCTTCTGGGTCGCGGGATCTTTGTCCGATGCCGCCTACCGGCCTCTGACCGCAATGGCGGTCGTCATTGGTCTCGCGACCATGCTGGCTTTCGCCATTGCGCCGTCCATTGAAACGCTTTCTCTGGGGACAGATCTGGCCCGAGGGCTTGGGATGCGTCCGGGATATGTGCAAGCGGGCGCACTGACGGTGGTCACGTTGGCCACGGGTGCCGCAGTCTCTGTGGCTGGGCCGATTGCGTTTCTTGGGCTTCTGGCGCCGCACTTGGCGACTTGGGTTTTGCAGAGCTCCAAAGACCGTTCATTGCGATACCGCATGGTCATGTCGGCTGCACTCGGAGCTTTCATATTGATGGTCGCAGACGTTTTGGGGCGTTTGATCATGGCCCCAGAAGAGGTGCGCGCAGGTGTCGTGGTTGCGCTTGTCGGCGGGCCAGTGTTTGTGTGGATTGCACGTTCCTTGAAGCCCGGGGCGACCGCATGATGGGCTTCATTTTGCTTATCGGATGTCTACTGGTCAGCACGGGTGCGGCCCTGCTGATCGGCCAGATTGATGCCTCTCCGGTCGTTTTATGGTCCGGGCTGGTTGCGGGCGAAGGACCCGGGGCGCTTATCCTCGACACGATAAGAGGGCCGCGAGTCGCCACCGCGCTCGGCGCTGGGGCGGTCCTGGGCATGGCTGGTGCGATGTTTCAGATGCTCTTTCGCAATCCCTTGGCAGCACCAGACATTCTTGGTTTCAACGCCGGGGCGGGCTTGGCGATCATCATTGGCATTGCGTTGGGGACGTCCTTGCCAGCGCCCTTACTTGCAGCTTTCGGTGGGATCGCGGTGGCGTTGGTTATCGCGGCGTTTGCGTATAAGGGACCGGGTGGCACACCAGTGCTTACAATCGTTCTGGTCGGCATCGGCGCAGGCTTCACGGCGACAGCGCTGGCGACCTTTTTGATGTCCAGCATGCCTGGCCCAGCCGCGGCAGAAGCACAACGATGGTTGACCGGGTCTTTGGCCGCGCGGGATTGGGGGCATGCGTCTCAGGTCGCCGCAATTGGATTGATCTTGGCCCTAGTGGCGTTGGGACAGGCGCGGGCTTTGTCTGCCTTGGAACTGGGGGACACGCTTGCCACGGGACTGGGGTTGAATGCCGAGGCCGCGCGTTGGCGCATCGCTGGAACGGCCGTGCTCTTGGCGGCCGCCGGTGTCGCCGTCGCCGGACCTGTGCCCTTCATTGCGTTGATGGCAGGACCAGTGGGCGTGCGAATGACAAGGGCCAGAAGCGTGTCTGCCCGTATGTTATCCGGGGCGGGCGCAGGTGCGTTGATCCTTGTTCTGGCAGATCTGGTCGCGCGGGCCAGTATCTCGGGAATACAGCTGCCCGCGGGCGTCGCAACAGGATTACTGGGCGCGCCCTACCTGCTTTGGTGCCTATCGCGCGAGATGGAGCGAGGTGACTTGTGATGCTGAAAGCCGAAGCGCTGACAATATCATATGACACACGAGAAGTCATAAAAGACCTGGATCTCGAGGTGCCGCGGTCCCAAGTCACAGCGATCATTGGTCCAAACGGATGTGGCAAGTCTACACTGCTTCGTGCGCTTGCTCGGCTTTTGTCCCCAAACCGGGGCTCGGTGACACTTGAAGGGACCGATTTGCGAACGCTGTCACCAAGGATACTGGCACGACGGCTTGCCATCTTACCGCAGCACTTGCACGCACCCGAAGGCATCCGCGTGTCGGATCTTGTGATGCGCGGACGTATCCCTTGGCGCAGTTTTCTAAGCGTCTGGCGAGATGAGGATCGAGAGGCATGCGAGGCTGCTTTGCGCGCCGTGGGCATGCAAGATCACGCAGATCGCGACCTCTCGGAGTTGTCGGGGGGTCAGAGACAGCGGGCTTGGCTCAGCCTGGTTTTGGCACAACAAACGCCATACTTGTTGCTGGATGAACCGACGACATATCTGGACCTCACGCATCAGATGGAGGTCCTCCGCCTGCTACGACAGTTAAACCAACAATCCGGAACGACCGTTGTCAGTGTCCTGCACGACCTTAATCTGGCAGCGCGGTATTCGGATCACCTTGTTTTGCTTGGTAAAGGCGAACTTGTTGCAACAGGACGGCCAACAGACGTTCTGACCCAGAAAAATCTAGCCTATGCATTTGGCCTTGATGCACAGGTCATTGCAGATCCAATCACGCACACGCCTCTTGTGGTCCCGCTGGAACCCGAAGACGATCGCTAAGTCGCCTTCATCGCAACCGCAAAGAAAACGGCGCGCCCGGAGTGGGCGCGCCTGAATTCCCCAAGTTTTCCATTCAAAAGCGTGACGTCACCGCTAGGGTAAACTCCCGTCCTGAACCGTAAGAACACACAAAGACCGTTTGGCACGCCGTCACGTAGCGCTCATCAGCGACATTGGTCACAGAAAGAACGGCCTCAACTCCATTCTGAAACTCGTAACTGGCAAACACGTCAAAAATGGTCGAGTCCGGAACCTTCAGAGTGTTCGCAGCGTCAGCAAAGCTTTCGCCGCGAAACCGAACGCCAGCGCCCAGGGTCAACCCTCTCATAACGTCTTGAAAGGCGTATTGACCAAAAAGAGAAATCTCGGATTCTGGGATAAGCGTCGGCGTGGTCCCAACAAGAGCGGCGATGCTGTCTTCTCGGACTTCAACGTCCAGGAAGGTCGCCGCACCCTGGACGGCGAAACCGTTTCCAAAGTCATACTCGCCTTCCAGTTCGATCCCGCGAGAGCGCACTCGGCCAAGCTGGCTGAAGACCGGGAAGAAGCCGACGACGACATTGTCCTGGTCAATTTCAAACAGTGCGCCGGTCAGGGAGAAATTTCCGCCATCTGGTGCCCACTTGAAGCCGATCTCAATCTGATCACCGGTTTCGGGCTCCGTCACACCATTTGCCGGCGAGGTGATCAGCGGGTTGAAGTAGCTCGAATAGGTTGCATAGGGCGTGAAGCCTGAGGCGAATTCATAGGCAAGTGCCAAGCGCCATGAGGTTTCGCTGTCATCACGGCTAAACGCGCCCGCGCCATCTTGCCGACTATCCACGAAATCGTGGCGCAAGTTGACCGTACCGATCCAGCCACTGCCCCAACGCAGCTGATCTTGGAAGTAGAGCCCGATCTGGCTCTGCTCGGTCGTGGCGTCCTGAAAAGGTGGGTTCAGCACTGGAATGCCAGGCGGTGTCGGGGCCACAACGCTGTTCGTAGCGAAACCGGAAGATTGCACTTCATCGATCTCATAGTAACGCGCATCAAGTCCGAACAAGAGGCTGTGCTCGACGGCCCCGGTGTCGACTTTGCCATAGTAACGCAAATCCGTCTGGGCCGTCGCGACCTGCGTGTCGTGTTCAAACGCAATGAGGCTCAGCGTACCCGCTGCATCCGTAGGAGTTGGAGAGAAACCAGCATATCCAAAGGGAAAATAGTACCGCTCAAGTACGTCAGCATATCCCAGTCTCCCGATCCCAGTGAACGTAAAGCCGTTGGCGAACTCATGCTCCACAATCGCGGAAAGTGAAATTTGGCTGCGTTCGTACGTGTCCCAGGTGGGATCAGAGAAGTTTGCGTCCGGGTCAATAAAGCCGAATTGCGTGGTGGGCACGACAGTTCCAGAGTACGGCAAAAACGTACTGCCGTTATGCTGCTCGTCTGCGACATGGATGTTGGCCAACAAAGTAACCTCCGTGCCGCCATCCGTCGCAAACTTGAAGGAGGGTGCAAACGTGCCGCGCACGCCGTCATTGAAGGCGTCATACTTGTCGCCACCCTCGATCCTACCGGTCAAACGGTAGGCACGATCCTCGTCAATGTCTTGTCCATAGTCGAACTCAATAAAGCCACCGACGGCATCATTCACACCAACCGTCAGCTCGCCAATGGACCCACCCGGTCGTTTGGACACGTAATTCACGATGCCGCCGGGATTGGAGCCCCCGTAAAGCGCGGATGATGCGCCGCGCAGGACCTCGATCCTTTCCAAGGTGTATGGGTCTATGAAAAAGGATCCGAATGCGAAGGCTAGGTTTTGCGCATTGTCGAGGTAAATCCCGGTTTGATCCGCTTGGAACCCACGAATTCGCAGCCAGTCATAGTCGCCATCGTCTCCGAACACTTCCGTTGTCACGCCTGCGGTGTAACGAAGAGCTTCGCTCACACGATTGGCGCCAAACCGTTCGATTTTCTCGCGCCCAAGAACAGAAATGGATTGTGGGACATCGCGTACAGTCACCGGCACCTTGGAACCCGTCACCGTCGGAGGGTTTTTATCGTCACCTACAGGGCCGGTTGTGTCTTCCTGATTGCTCAGAACCAACGTTCCAAGATCAACCGGGTCTTGGGCATTTTGGGCGAGTGCTGTGCTGGAGAGCAGGAGCGCGGCCGCGCCAACCGTGCAAAAGGATGCGGCATGCGTTTCGATTTTGGAAATGTAAGCCATTTTGGCGTCCCTTTCGTAATAAATCACGGCGGGTCGCCCATCGTTTTGGGCAATTACGATGTGGCGGCGTGGCTTGTGCAGATACGCCCGGATAGAAACTAATGTGTCATTCTGTCTTGAAGAATCGGACCATTTTCTAGGATCGCGTTGGATTTCGCCCATTGGCCAGGGGGTGTGCCAATCTCGTCCTTAAAGACGCGCGAAAAATGGGCTTGATCGGCAAAGCCCGTGACATTGGTCACATCGGCTATCGGCATGCCTTGCTTCAAAAGACGTATGGCATAGGCAATCTTCATCTGCAGGATCCACGCGTAGGGCGACAGACCGGTCTTTGAGCGGAACAGTCTGTTGAAATGCGTGCGCGAAAGGTGACTTCTCTCCGCCAGCTCATCCACGGAAATGCGGTGCCCCATGCGCTCAAAAACGATGTCCCTGAGCGTGTCCAACCACTCATCTTCGCGACCATCGCTTGGCGTAATCGCGCGATCAAGCTGAAACATCTCAGTCAGAATTGCACGCACCAGCGTTTTCACGCGCGCTCGGTTGCACGGCGTTGCAATGCACTCGGCGCGCACGAAACGAGCGAGAGGCGCGAGCGGCCCCAGAAACGGCAAAAAGAGTGGCCGATTTAGGGGCGTATCCGCTCCCACAATGTCTTTGAGATTGCCCAAGGTAAGATGGATATCAACATGTTTAAGCTCACCGGGCTCATCCAGATGGCCCCAGATCTGGACGCCTGCAGGAATGTAGCAAGCCGCGCATTTTCGCGGATTTGCTTCCTTTACTTTTGAAATCGAAAGCACGCGATCGTCCAAGAACATAACGACCCGAGGGTGCATCGACACATACCGACCACGGGCCTGCGCATGACCGTGTACACGCCAGTAATCGACTGCCATGTCGTCGAAAACCAAGCTGCGCAAATCCCCCTCAGGCTCAAAACCCTGAACGGCAGCGTACATTTTTGGGTGGAATGTCATCGCAAGGCCTTAAATCTATTGGCTAGGCGGAGCCTTGGCTGCGGTACATTTACTTAAAACTATCACAAAATGTCCGCATCTTCGCAAGAAAAACGAGACGTGATTGATCCAACAGAATTCATGGTTTGAGCGCCGAAGCCGTCGCTGTGGCGAACGATGCTTTTTAAGCTGCGATCTTTGTCGCGTTGGACCTTAATGTGGGAACCAACCTCCGTGAGTGCCGATTGGGACGTATTGTTCCGGTATCCATATGCTCGCCACGGGATCATCCTCAAACTGCTGCGCGTCCATGATCACCAAACGAGACCGCTGTTCTTTGGGTTGAAAGACAAAGCCCATAAGCCAGCCATCGTCTTCGTCGGCACCGCGCGGGATGAAGGTCAATTCAGACGACATCCCGCCCTCGAATGACTGATACTGAACCCCACCCGTTTTGAAGTCCAACTTGACGGCTCTGTCAAACGAGGGCTCCAGGGTCGCCTCAACGGCGTATCCATAGCGATATACACGGCCTTCCACAGTGGACGAGATTTTCGGGAAGTCCAGCGGCAAGTCAAAGATGCGTTCTTCGCGCGCCTTGCTGGCATTGCCTGACATTGGCAGGACCCAGCGTTCGATCGTCGCTTCTGTATCACCCAAAGGCCCATACATGTCCTTTTCGCTGGCGCGTTCGTAACGACTGACATCAAGAACCACATCGCCGCCCTCGGTCTCATAGGCATTCATCGTGTGGTAGGCGTAGCATGGTGCCACGTCGAACCAGCGAATGTCATCAGCACGGCCACCTTTGGGGACCACGCCAACCCGGGCGGGCTTGTTGCCGTCCCATTTAATCGGAAGCGTCGTCTTCAAAAGCGCCCAAGCGCTGAACACGACGCTGAGATCCAGAATGATCGCGTAGTTTTTCGTGATCGACATGTCGTGGATCTGCGTCATGCCGCTTAAGGGGATCGTGATCTGGTTGAGCATCTGACCGCTGGGCGACAGCCGTTGGTACAGCGCGTTCGCCCCAATTTTAGAAGAATACGTCACAGCGTGAATGTCATGATCGACCGGGTCGATCTTGTGGTGCCCGGTGAAGCCGTGTTTTAAAGTCCCATGAAGGTCAGATCGCGCGACCGTATCAAGCTCGCGGGTGATTTCTACCATGCTCGCGCCTGCTTCGATCGTGGCGTAGAGACGATCGGCGAACTGAACCACGTTTGTATTGGGTGAGACATCAAGGTCATTGGTCACGGGGCCGCCGGGATCGGAGACACCGAGCTTTTTCACAGCATCCCCACTGTGCACGAAGCGGTTTCGGTACCACTTGGCCTGACCTGCTTCAATATGGACACCATGAACCATCCCGTCCCCGCTAAAGTAGTGTTGATGCGGTCCAGTGGGTCCTGCCGTGTTTGGCCCGTTGCGAACATACAACCCCGAGAATTCGGGCGGTATATGCCCGTCAACCTCAAGGTTCTCGATCGTGATCTCGGTTTGAACCGGAGAAAACGGGATCTTTTGGTATCGCTGGTTGGTGCCTGAGCTTACGATTTTGCGAACGAAATCGAGCATGAGTCCCTCCTGATTTATTAGACTTTATCCAATAAATTTGGAGGTAGGGCCGTCTCTGTTGACGTCAATGCGATCAGGTGTATCCCAGCAATTTTCGGTACTTGGAGATGAAGAGATCCTTACCCTTTGCGGTTCTGGTGACCCAATCCCCAAAGGTCGCAATCACCAGGAAAGAATTGCCGCGCTTTGGCCCCAAAGGCACAAGGATCGGGGCCTTGCCCCAGGGGCTGTACGGCTTTTGGTCTTCGAGACTTTTGCCAGCTGCACAGGCCTTTAAAAGCTTCGCAAGCCACGGCTGTTGCCTGCTCGTCGCGACAATTGTCATCAGGTCCCCGGCATCAACGGCATCGCCGGCTGCGAAAACGTTGGGCAGCGAAGACGGCCGCAGATACGCGTCGACCTTAACACGCCCATCAGGACTGCGCGCCACGTCTGGCAAGCTGTCAAAGAGAGCGGTTTGGGGTTTTGACCCGATGGCTGGAATGACAAGGTCGGCGTCAATTAAGCGTCCGGTGTCCAAAGTGACACTGCCTTCATAGGGTTCGGTCGTGCTCTGCAAGTCTGTCACACGAGCCCCCAGTACGAGATCGACACCTATCTTGGAAAGCCTGGTCGCAAGCCCTGCGCCGAGTTTTGCTGGAAAGCTTGGAAATAGCCTTGCATCCGCGGATATCAGATAAAGCGTCTTGTCTGGGAAAGCGTGGGCAATCTCCCCAGCAAGCTCCGTCCCAACGGCACCGGCACCGACAATGACAATCCGTTCTGCAGTCTTGATCTGCTCTTCGACCCGCGATTGTGCGGCGCGGAACGCCTCGATGCTTTCATCCCCTGGCTTGAAGATACCTCCGTTTGATGCACCGGTGGCCAAGACGATGTAGTCTGCGGGGATCTCCTCGTCTCCAACGACCACAGCATCCGGCTTGATCGCTGTCGCCTTTGCTTTTACGACGCGACCCTTGGTGAGGAGACGGTCATAGGGGATCAGCGCTTTTTCACGTACGGAGCTATCGACCAAGGCGCGCAGCATCGCTGGGGCATGCACGAATGCACTCTTCTTTTCGACCAAAGTGACATCGCATGAGTCTTCCATGTTTTTGGCAAGCTCAGCGCCAATGTATCCGCCGCCGACGATAACCAGTGATTTTCTCATGACTCATCCTTCATATTGGCCCGATGCATCGCTACGTTCGGACGACAAATGCAAATGTAGGTAAATAATGGACATTATCCAATACCTTGCGAGCAGAAATGCCCGGCAGCCCTAGTCTTGCGCACGAACTTGACCGGGTGATGCGCAAAATTGATGCGCAAATGCACAAATCCATGCCTGCCGTGGACACAGGTCGTATTGGTCCGATGGGAAGTCTTCTGCTGATGCAGCTGGACGCGATGCAGCCTTGCAATATTCAGGCGCTTGCGACCGCCATGGGGCGTGACAATTCTCAGCTAACGCGCCTGACGCGGGATCTTGAGGCAAAGGGTGTGCTCAAGCGTGAACCCAGTCCAGAGGACAAGCGCGCAACGCTTCTTTCCTTAACAGATGAAGGTCGAACGTTCTTGCTCGAAGCGAAAGCGGTTCTGAACCTCGTGGTGGAAGATGTGGCAAAAGACCTGTCCACAAAGGAAGCCGCGACCTTGATCGAACTTCTCAAGAAGCTTTAGACAAACACGAGCCAAGGCGCCCGATTGCCGTTGTGGAATCTGCTCCATCCCTGCTGCTTAAGAACAGACGTTAGATGCGTGCCGCGCAAAGGGTCTGCACTGGGTCTAAGGCCAGGTGTTGTACAAATTCTACGAATGCCTGGTTTGGCATCCACGTGTCGTGCGCATCACACGCAAAGCCATCTCATTGATCGACGCAAGGAGACTTTGAGCGCGCGGCCTTAGCTTGGGAATGGCCCTTTACCGCTAGCGCCCTGCGAAGGAGAGGATGCCCATTGGCAACAAAAGCGACATAGCCGGCAGACTGATCAGGATGAACAGACGCACGATGTCGGCCACCCAAAACGGCGTGACGCCGCGAAAAATCGTACCTGTAGAGACATCTTTCACGACCGAACGGAGGACAAAAACGTTCAAGCCTATAGGTGGCGTGATGAGGGATATCTCTGTTACGACCACCACGATTATTCCGAACCAAATCATCGCCATTTCGCCTGTGATGTCGCCTTCGAAAAACCCAAGTGACGCAATCAGAGGTGCGAATACGGGCACCGTGAGTGTGATCATCGATAGGCTTTCAAATACGGCACCAAGAACAAGGTAGATAAGGATCATGATGGCCAGCACCGTGAAGGGTTCAAAGCCGTTTCCCTGCACCAGTGCGAGCAGATCATCGGGCAGCCCGGCGCGCGTGATCAGACGGTTGAAGATGTCTGCTCCGATGAGAAGAACAAAAAGACCGACAGAGGTTTTTACGGTCTGCGACAGGGCTTTGATCAACCCTGACCAACTGAATCTGCCGATGGCGACAGAGATGACAATCGCCCCGAAGGCGCCCACGCCTGCCGCTTCGTCTGCGGTAAAAACCTGTCCGTATATGCCACCGATTATGATGGCAAAGAGGATTAAGATCGGGATAACGCGGAGTATGCTTTGCTTGGCCTCAGACTTGTCCATGGGTGTGCCCGCCGGGCCCGCATCCGGTTTGCGCCAGACCACAAAAGCGACCGCGCAAAGATAGAGAAAGATGCCCAAGATGCCGGGCAGGATCCCGGCCAGAAACAACATGCCGATCGATTGGCCTGTCAGAAAGCCATAGATAATGAGGATAATACTCGGTGGGATCAGAATGCCCAGCGTGCCGCCTGCCGCGACCGATGCCGTTGAGAGCGTATCGTGATAGCCAAACTTTCGCATAGACGGCAGAGCAACTTGTGACATGGTCGCAGCTGTCGCAAGTGAAGACCCGGAGACCGCCGAAAAGCCCCCACACGCCAGAATAGTGGACATGGCGAGCCCGCCGGGAAGTCGCCCGACAGCGGCATAGGCGGCGCGGTAAAGATCATGCGCCATGCCGCTCTGTGCGATCAGCATCCCCATCAGAATGAAAAGCGGAATGACAGAGAGCGCATCGTTCTGAGTGACGTCGAGAATGGAGTCCGCCGCCGGTCCGAGCCCTGCCGACCAGCGTCCATCGCGCAGATAGACAAATCCAAGCGCACCGACCGAGCCCATGGCGATGCCAATAGGGACCCGAACCAGAACCATCCCAATCACGATTACGAATGCGATCAATGCGACGGTCATTCGGTGTTTTTCCGTACCAAGGTCGAAAAAGCCCGAAACGCGAGAAGGATCCCGCTGGTCAGAACGACAAATGCAACGAAGTAAATCAGGGGATATTTTGGCAAAAACAGCAATTCGCTGGTTATGCCACGGCTTTGAACCTTCTCTGCTCTCAAGTACAGCCAGTAGCCCATCGTGATCAGGGACACAGATGTGAGCAGCGCGATAACCAAATCACGCCAGTAAGATCCGCGATCCGAGAACCAGCTGTCGAGAAGATCCACATCAATCTGTTCGCCCCGCAATGTGACCACCGGGAAGGCCAGAAAAATGGATAGGGCGAGCAGTATCTGCGCAATGTCCTGGCGACCAAAGATGGGAGCGTTGAACCCGTAGCGACCGATGACCTCTGCCACGGTTAGACACATAAGAACCAAAAGGCACAGTGCGCTCAGCGCAAGACAAATCCGGGCGAGCCGTTGGCCCGCCCATTTAAGAAGTTGCGCCATGTTTAAAAGCACTGATTATTGAGCGTCATATTCGGCCATTGTGGACCGAATGATCTCAAGCGCGGCATTGGCATCAACACCGGCGGCGTTTACCTCTTCCAATACGGCTGACTGGATGCCGGGCACCAACGCGTCGAACTTGGCTGCCGCTTCCCCGTCCAAGTCGATAACCTGGCCCGTGCTGGCCTGGGCTTCAAGACCGCGCGCGTTGCCTTCATCCCAGGCCTGACCTGCGAAGGCGGAGAAATCCTCTCCAAGCGCGGCTTTGATCGCAGCGGCATCGTCCTCTCCGACGTCATCAAGAAATTCCTCGCTCATCACAATGGAGAAAGACCCACGATAGAAACCGCCGGGCACACGGTAGGTGTACGGCAGAACTTCGGTCAAACGCAGGATAGCAATTGTGTCACCGGGAAAAAATGTTCCATCGGCCACACCATTGGCCACGGTTTCGTAGACTTTGGGTGCCGAAACCTGAACGCCTGCCATATCGAGCCCGGCAAGAACATCACCCATGACGCCGCCGCCAGAGCGGATTTTCAGGCCCGCCACCTCGTCGAGTGAACTGATCTCAGATGACAGATGCAGCATTCCCGGCGCATGCACCATCATCGCGACCGGGACGATACCGTCGTGTTCTTCGGCTGCACCCAACACCTTTTCATGAGCGCGCCAATGGGCGGCGGACGCCGCGGCGCTGTCACCTTCTAGACCGGGAATTTCAATCAGTTTGGTCGTGACAAACCGGCCCGGGGTGTAACCGTGGAAGATCCAGGCCGCGTCAGCGCCGCCATCCTCAACAAGGTCTGCTTGCGAGGGCGGCGAGGCGAGTTGGTACTCGATTTTACCGGTCACGCGGCCTTCTGTGGCCTCTTCTATCCGGCTGATGAATTCGGGCCAGACGATCTCATTCATGACGTGGCTGGGCGGCAGCCAAGAAGAGACAACCATTTCTTTTTCTGCAACGGCCAAAGTGGCGCTGGAAAGTGTTGTCACGGCGGCAATTGCCAAAGCTGTCAGTCTCATGTTTTCCTCCCTTACGATCGACTTGTTTTTGAGCCTTACATAAACCGACCGGTTGGTCAATAATTTTAAAGGCAAAGGCGAATTACAATTTAAAAAACTGTTTTTAATAGATTATTTTCCGTTGAGGCCGTTTAGCGTCAAGTCGGCGATTGAGGCGGCATAGTCGATTCGTGCCTCCTCACTCGCTTTCGGATGCCACATGTAGAACCAGTTCAGCATACCGAAAACAGACATTGTCACATTGCGTCTCTGCGTCTTGTCGAGGCCCAGTTTTTCGGGCGCGCAGCTTTGCAAAATGTCCGAGACAAGACCCACCAGATCGCGCTGATACCCTTTTAAGATTTCCTGCTTTTCAGGCGCCAAAATTGGCAGGCCCTCGCCCTGGATCTTGTGCTCATTGTCCATGCCTTCATAGGCCAGCAGAAACCCGCGCGTGATCGCGTACAATTGCTCTTGTGGTGACAACCCTGCACGGCTTATCTCAACGATCTGATCGCGCAGTTGGGACAGGTAGCTGTCAAGGATATCAAAAATGATGTCATCCTTGCTGGCATAGTAATGGTAAATATTCGCCTTCGAGATGCCGCAAGCACGTGCCACCTCATTCATTGAGGCGCGCGCGATGCCTTCGCGGGCAAAAACCTCGGCCGCGACCGTCAGGATATGGCGACGTTTGTCGTCATAGTCTTTTGCAATAGTTCGGACCATCAGTTCACGCCTTTGGACGGTTGTCTATGACGCGCCGTGCCTTGCCCTGGCTGCGTTCTACACCGCCTGGGGCCTCGACCGTTACCTTTGCAGACACGCCGATGATATCTTTGATCTTCTTGCCCAAAATCTTGGCCGATTTGTCACGTGCCTCTTCGGAGGCTGCGCCGCTCGCGGCTTCTGCAAAGACTGTCATGGCATCCATACGCCCATTTCTTGTCAGTTCAATTTGGAAATAGGGGGCAAGGTCAGGAATGGCCAGCACCTGTTCCTCCACCTGCGTCGGAAAGACATTCACGCCGCGCAAAATGATCATATCGTCCGACCGGCCCGTTATCTTTTCCATGCGTCGCATGGACCGAGCAGTACCGGGCAAGAGGCGGCTTAGATCGCGGGTGCGGTAGCGGATCATTGGCAGCCCTTCTTTTGTTATGGTGGTGAACACCAATTCTCCCAGCTCACCATCTGGCAGAACATCTCCTGTTTCCGGATCGATGATCTCGGGATAAAAATGATCTTCCCAAATGTGCAGGCCATCCTTGGTTTCGACGCACTCATTGGCAACGCCGGGCCCAAGGATCTCGGACAGCCCATAGATATCGACCGCATGCATATCGAAAGCCGATTCGACCTCTTCCCGCATGGAATTTGTCCAGGGTTCAGCCCCGAAGATGCCCACCTCAAGCGAGCAGTCTTTGGGGTCAATGCCGGCTTTTTGATACCCCTCTAGAATGTTGAGCATGTAGGAAGGCGTGACCATGATGGTCGTTGGTTTAAAATCCTCTAGCAGTGTTACCTGCCGCTCGGTCATTCCGCCGGACACAGGCACAACAGAACATCCCAGCCGTTCTGCCCCATAATGGGCACCGAGCCCGCCTGTGAAGAGGCCGTAGCCATAGGCGATATGCACGATGTCACCCGGCTTCGTGCCCGATGCCCGCATCGACCTTGCAACCATGTTCGCCCACATATCGATGTCATTGCGCGTATAGCCCACCACAGTGGGTTTCCCGGTCGTGCCCGACGAGGCGTGAATGCGCACGATCTCATCGCGCGGAACGGCAAAAAGACCAAAGGGGTAATTTGCGCGCAGATCTTCCTTGTAGGTGAACGGAAATTTGGCGAGGTCCTCAAGCGTATGCAGGTCGTCGGGATGAACACCCGCCTCATCAAACCGCTGTTTGTACATGGGCACGTTGTCATAGGCATGACGCAGCGACCATTTCATGCGGTCAAGTTGCAGGCTGCGGATTTCATCGACGGAGGCGACCTCGATGGGGTCCAGCATGGCATTCTCTGGTGTCAGGTCTTTCATCTTGTCCTCCCGTTTATTCTTCGAAAAGCTGGCCACGCACAGCGCGGGAACAGCCTCTGAATTCTGCAATGCGTACTCCGTCCTGATTGGTGACGGTCACGTCATAGATGCCGCTGCGCCCGATCAGGCTGACCTCCTTTGCAACTGCGGTCAGGCGATCCCCCAGCCGCCCTGGGGCGAGGTAGGTGACTGTGTTGTGCTGCGCCACTGTCGCCTGATTGCGGCTGTTACAGGCAAAAGCGAACGCACTATCGGCCAAAGCAAAGGTCACCGCGCCGTGGCATATGCCGTGACCATTGGTGTGATGTTCCGCAACGCTCAAAGAGAGCTTTGCGCGGCCTTCATCAACCTCCTCGATTTCCATCCCGAACCATGCGCTGGCACGGTCATTTGACCACATGGCCTGTGCAGCTTTCTCCGCGCGGTCTTTCGGTGTCATTGTCATTTGCCCTGAAACTCCGGTGGGCGTTTGTTGAGAAAGGCTGATACGCCTTCTGCATAGTCCGCCGAAGCACCACAGATCTTTTGATACTGCGCCTCGAGTTCCAACTGGTCGTCAAACGTGTTCATGGGCGCCGCGTTGATCGCCTTTTTCATATGTGCGAGGCCAAGGGTCGGTCCTTCTGACAATTGCTGAGCCAGGTCGCGGGCGGTTACCATCAAGTTCTCCGCAGGCATAGCTTTCCAAATCAAGCCCCACGCTTCGGCCTGCTGCGCAGAGATCGGCTCTCCGGTCATTGCGATCGCTTTGGCGCGTGCAGGACCCAAGAGATGGGTCAGTGACCACGTTCCACCGGCGTCGGGTATAAGGCCCACCTTTGCAAAGGACTGTATGAACTTGGCCGTATCCGCGGCTAGAATGATATCGCAGGCGAATGCCAAGTTTGCGCCCGCACCCGCAGCCACGCCGTTGACGGCACAGATGACAGGCATGTCTGCATTGCGGATCAGGCGCACGAGCGGGTTGTAAAATGTCTTGAGCGTATGGCTCAGATCGGGCGGAGCAGCCATTTTTGCGGGGTCACGGTCGCCCAGGTCCTGCCCCGCACAAAAACCACGGCCGGCACCTGTGAGCAAGATTGCGCGCTTATTGTCGTCGATTGCGCGCTCCAAGATCGCGCGCATTGCCTGGTGCATTTCGTCATTAAAACTGTTAATCTTATCGGGCCGATTGAGAGTGATCTCAACCCAAGCGCCATGGTTCTCAGATAAGATCGTTTCTGACGAAGTCGCATCGGCCATCGAAGTCTTTCTTGCATTCTGTTTGATCCTTGATTACATAAACCGACCGGTTGGTCAATCAAAGAAAGCATGTCTGTGTCGGAAGTTGTGCATATCGACGTCAAAGATGACATCGCGTGGGTGCAGATTGATAATCCCCCGGTGAATGCGACATCTACGGCAGTACGGACTGGTCTTTTGGCGGCCGTGGAAGCGGTGCAGGGCAGTGAGTTGGCGGTTCTCTTCTGCGCCGGAAAGACATTCGTAGCAGGTGGTGACATGTCAGAGTTTGACGCGCCAGCGGTGGAACCGCATCTGCCTGATGTTGTGTCAGCGATTGAAGAGAGCCCCGTTCCCTTTGTCGCCTTGCTGCATGGACATGTCCTGGGTGGCGGATTTGAGATTGCCATGGCTTGCGCTTGGCGTGTGGCCAAGCCCGGCACACGGTTTGGTCTGCCAGAAGTCAATATGGGGCTTATTCCAGGTGCAGGAGGCACCCAACGTGCACCGCGGCTTTTGGGCTGGGACATGGCCGTGGATATGACTTGTCTGGGACAGATGAAATCTGCCGAAGACCTTTTTGAGCACGGCGCGATAGACGCTGTAACAGATGACCTTGAGGCGGCCGCACTGCAGTTTAAAGGGTTGAGCAGACCCAAGCTGTCAGACCGGACCATCGCACCGATGACTGAGAGCGAGGAGGCCGAGAATAGAGACAATGCGCTAAAATTTGCCAAAGGGCGCGCAGCGCCGTTGCTCAATCTGGAAGCTTTGACTTGGGCGTCTCGCCCGTTTGAGCAAGCGCAACCAAAAGAACGCGCCTTGCATCTGGAATTGCGCAAATCGGATGAAAGCACTGCCTTGCGCCATGTGTTTTTCGCTGAGCGACACGTGACATAACCAAAATTTCTCAAGATTTCTGCGCGCAAGGTCATTGATCGAGTTGCTATTGTGGGCGGTGGTCTCATGGGGTGCGGTATAGCGATGGCCTGTTTGCTCTCGAACCGCCAGGTTGTGATCATTGAGCGCGATGCAGATGCCGCCGACACCGCGCGCCAGACGGTTACATCGCTTTTGAAGGGGGCACTGGCACGAGGAAAGATCAATCAAGCCGGCTTCGACAACCGTCTCGCCGCCCTTGTCACATCCGACACGTATGGCTCTGCCGCCGATGTTGACCTGGCCCTTGAGGCGGTGTTCGAAGATCTCGACGTGAAACGCACTGTATTTGGTGATCTGGCGGAGGTTGTCGGGCCCGATACACTCTTGGCGACGAACACGTCCTACCTCAACCCCGATGAGATATTCGAAGGCACCCCGGGGGCTGAGCGCTGCCTTGGCATCCACTTTTTTTCGCCTGCCCATATTATGAAACTGGTGGAGGTGGTCCGCGCCTCAAACACCTCAGACGCAGCATTGGCCAGTGCATTCGGTTTTGCCTCAGCGCTGCGCAAGACGCCCGTGCTTGCCGGGATCTGCGATGGATTCATAGGCAACCGCATTTTGGCCGCGTACCGCCGTGCAGCTGAATACCTCTTGGCCGATGGCGCCCTGCCCCACGAGGTTGACGCCGCCATGCGTGCGTTTGGGATGGCCATGGGCCCGTTTGAAGCGCAAGATCAGGCCGGTCTTCAAATTGCATTGGCCAATCGGCGCAGGCAAGATGCCAGCCGAAATCCTGCCGAACGCTATGTTGACATTTCCGACCGGATTTGCGCGCTTGATCGCTTCGGAAAACGTTCCGGCGCGGGTTGGTATGCCTATGCCGATGGTGCGAAACACGGCGAGCGTGATCCGATCGTAGAGACGCTTATTCAGACCTACGCGCAGGAAATGTCTATATCGCGCAGATCCTTCAGCGAGGGCGATATCCAGACGCAGCTTTTGGCCGTCATGGCCAATGAAGGCGCCCGCCTTGTGGAAGAGGGCATTGCTGAAAACGCCGCCGCTATCGATGTCGTAAAATGCGCGGGCTACGGCTTTCCCAGATGGCGCGGTGGCCCCATGCACTGGGCCGCAACGGTGGGCCACGAGGCCGTCAGATCCGCCCTAACCATCCTTGAAACCGCAAGCCCCGGGTCCTGGACCCGCGCAGGAGTATTTCAATATGAATGAGATTTCTCACCGAGAGTTCGACGGCAAAACAATCCACAATGTCAGAAGCTTTGTCGCAGGCCAATGGATTGGTACGGATGGCTCTGCCCGCGCCATTCACTCCGCCGTGACAGGAGAGATGATCGCGCGCGCTGGCAATGGCGCGCTGGATCTGGAGGCTATGCTTGATCATGCACGCCATGTGGGCGGGCCAAACTTGCGGGCGATGACGTTCCATCAGCGGGCCAAGATGCTCAAGGCGCTCGCGCTTCATCTGGGTGAGCACAAGCAGCCGCTTTACGATTTGTCCTTTTCAACAGGGGCCACACAAAAAGATCACCTGATCGATATTGATGGCGGCGTTGGCACGGCGTTGGTCTTTGCCTCAAAAGGCCGCCGAGAAATGCCCGACTGGCATATCCATCTCGATGGCGAGGTGGAACAGCTCTCGCGAAATGGCACATTTTTGGGCCAGCATATCTGCACACCTCTGCAGGGTGTCGCCGTCCATATAAACGCGTTCAACTTTCCAGTTTGGGGGATGCTGGAAAAGCTGGCGCCGACACTTTTGGCAGGCGTTCCAGCCATTGTAAAACCCGCCACGTCGAGCTGTTACGTGACCGAGCTGGCCGTTGAGATCATGCTGTCCAGTGGCATATTGCCCGAAGGGGCCCTGCAACTTGTGTCGGGCAGCTTGGGTGACTTGCTGGATCGTTTGGGGACCCAAGATGTCGTCAGTTTCACGGGCTCCGCGGAGACGGCTTTGAAGCTGCGCTCAAACCCAAACATTCTTAGCAATTCGGTACGCTTCATTGCCGAGCAAGACAGCCTCAACGCGTCTATCCTTGGCCCCGATGCCACGCCAGGCACACCCGAGTTTGACCTTTTCATCAAGGAAGTCACGCGAGAGATGACCACGAAAGCAGGGCAGAAATGCACCGCCATCCGACGCATTTTCGCCCCCCAGACACATGTGGATGCGGTCATTGACGCGCTGCAAGCCAGTCTCGCGAAAACGACACTCGGCGATCCCAAGGACCCCGCTACGAGAATGGGTGCCTTGATCTCTGCAGGGCAAAAAGCCGATGTTTTGGATAAGACGGCTCTGATCGGTGAAGAGGCAGAGCGCGTGATCGGCGATCCTGACAATTTCGACCTCAATGGTGCATCTGAAGGAGGGGCATTTCTGCCCCCCATGCTGTTTCACTGTTCTGACCCTGATAGCGCAGAAACAGTGCATGAGGTGGAGGCGTTTGGCCCAGTCTCTACCATCATGCCTTACTGGGATCTCGACCATGCCATCGCACTGACAAATCGCGGTCAAGGCAGCCTTGTGGCATCCGTTATCACCAATGAAGGCGATGTCGCACGGCGGGTCGCGATTGGCGCGGCGGCCTTTCACGGGAGGCTGTACTTCAACAACGCCACATCCATGGCAGAAAGCACAGGACATGGCTCACCCCTGCCGCACTTGGTTCATGGCGGTCCGGGCCGGGCGGGTGGCGGTGAAGAGATGGGCGGCATACGCGGTGTGATGCATTACATGCAACGCACAGCCGTTCAGGGAAGCCCCGACATTCTGTCCGCGATCACCAACAAATGGGTGCCGGGCGCGCAAGAGCTGAGCCATGACGACCATCCGTTCACGCGCACCTTCCATGAGGTTGAAATCGGTGAGACGTTCCATAGCCAATCCCGAATGATCACCAG
The DNA here is from genome assembly GCA_937884705.1 of uncultured Roseovarius sp. GTDB lineage: Bacteria > Pseudomonadota > Alphaproteobacteria > Rhodobacterales > Rhodobacteraceae > Roseovarius. The sequence continues at coordinate 24,112 of CAKZYL010000416.1, forward strand.
TGAAGATGTGGCCCATTTCGCCGAATTTACCGGTGACACGTTCTATGCGCATATGGATGACGCGGCAGCCGCGCGGAACCCGTTCTTTCCGGGTCGCGTCGCCCATGGCTACCTGCTTCTCAGCTTTGCCGCGGGTCTTTTCGTGCAGCCTGACGAAGGACCAGTTCTGGCCAACACTGGTCTGGACAACCTTCGCTTCATGAAACCGGTCGTGCCGGGCGACAGCCTTAAGGTACGCCTGACGGTCAAACACAAGACCCCGCGCAACGCCGAATATGGTGAGATCCGCTGGCACGTGACTCTGACCAACCAGGATGACGATCTGGTGGCAGAATATGACCTGCTAACCATGAACGCCTATGAAACACGCTGACTTGTGGGAGCAGCACATGACGCTATTGTCGGGCGCCATGACACAAGCGCCCGATCAAACCATAACGGACCGATTGCTCGGATTGGAAAGCACCAAAACTTGGTCGCTTATAGCGACACTGTTCGGAGATCTTGATGGCGACGAGCTGTCCGGCAAGGCGCTTTGGTCCCTATTGGAGCCTTTGGGTATAAAGCCAGAGGCGATGCGCGTGGCCTTGCACAGGCTCAAGAAAGACGGCTGGATCGTATCCAAGAAAGCAGGGCGCGAAGTCATCTATTCACTGTCAGAGCATGCCCGCGCCGAAACCCGCGCTGCGCAAATCGATGTTTATCGGCAGGATGTCAAATTTGCGGAAGGTTGGCGCCTGGTAAAGCTGGCACCTGACGGCGAGACCGTCGGTGAACCCCATATCGCACTGGACAAAGGGCTTTTCTTGATACCAAGCGCGCGCGCCATACCAGAGGACGCGCTAGAGCTGTCGCTGACACACAACATTCCGACTTGGGTCGAGGATCTGCTGGTGCCCCATCACCTTCGGGCTCAGGCTGCCGTGCTCGGAGAATTGGCAAACGGTTTTCTGCCAGGCAGAACTGGGTCGGACGCTGTCACCGCACGGTTGATGCTGTTGCATTACTGGCGCAAAATGGCGCTTCGTACAGGCACTTGGGCGCATATCGGGCTGATGCCAGACGGCGCCATGGCCCAGTGTCACAGCGCAATCACCAAGGTGTTGCGCGAAACCGAGCGCACCAAGCCAATCCTCTGAGTCGAAACCAAAAAAGCCATGAAAAGCTGGCTCTCGCGCATTCATGTTAC
>CAKZYL010000417.1 GCA_937884705.1 uncultured Roseovarius sp.
TTGGCGTAGAGCACCAGAAGGACCAGAAGCGGCCCATAGATCAGCCGCCATTCATGGATGATCTGGCTCAGAACCTCTTCGGCGATGACGATGAAAAACGCGCCCAGAATGGCCCCGTTGCGGCTGGCCAGCCCGCCAAGCACCACCACGACGATCAAATCGCCTGACCGCTGCCACATGGCCAGCGCAGGGCTGACAAATTCGGCGTGTTGCATCGTGAGAAGACCCGAGACACTGGCGATGAGTGCTGCGATCACATAGGCCACCAGCTGGTAGCGTTTGACGTTGTATCCCATGATTGCCGTGCGCTGCGGATTGTCCCGCGCGGCGCGCAGCACCCGACCAAAGCGCGACTGGCTCATGCGATAAACGCCCCACCAGGCCGCAAACATCGTGGCCAGGACAACGAAATAGAGCCCGCCGCTGTTCTGCACGATGTCGCTGCCAAAGAGCGTGGCAAGCGACCAGAGTGTGAGGCCGTCATCGCCCCCATAGGCGGCCAGGGACGAGAGGGTGAAAAAGATCATCTGCCCAAAGGCCAGCGTGATCATCAGGAAGTAGACCCCTGTCGTCCGCAGCGCGAGCGCGCCCGTGATCGTCGCAACGACCGCCGTCACAGCAAGCGTGATCGCAAGGAGAACCAGAATGTTATCAATGCCAGACTCAAGGGCAATGGCCGCGGCATAGGCACCCACGGCCACAAAGGCCGCGTGTCCAAGGCTGACCATGCCGCCGTGGCCAATGAGCAGATCAAGCGAGATCGCCGCGATCGCCAGCAGCATCGCCTTGATCAACAGCCCAGTAAGGTATCCCGCCCCCAAGAGGTCGAGAACCGGAGGCGCCACCAGCAGCACCGCAAAGATCGCCAAACCAAAAACCAAAGCGCGGTCCATCACGCCACTCCGCGCGCAGGCAAAAGGCCTTTCGGCCGGAAAATCAAAATGGCCGCCATCAGCACGTAGATCAGCATGGACGCCAGAGCGGGGCCGATCTGGTTGGCCACCGAGGGCGAAAATACGATGGACAAAAGCTCGACCGAGAGGCTGCGCCCCAGGGTGTCGACAAGGCCCACAAGAAGGGCCGCAATAAAGGCGCCACCGATGGAACCGATGCCGCCGATGATGATCACGACGAAGGCCACAATCAGAATGTTGTCGCCCATGCCCGGCTCGATGGCGAAGATCGGCGCGGCGATGACGCCTGCAAACCCGGCCAGCATCGCGCCCACACCAAAGACGATCATGAAAAGCCGCTGAATGTTTACGCCCAGGGCCGACACGATATCCGGAGAGGTGGCGCCTGCGCGGATCAGCATGCCGACCCGCGTGTAGCTGACGATGATAAACAGCGCGACAGCGACCAAGAGCCCGGCCACGATGGTGGCAAAACGGTAGATCGGATACCTTAGCTGCTCGGTCAGCGTGATCGAGCCCGAGAGCAGGTCAGGCGGATCAATCGACAGGGTCGCCGGCCCGAAGATCACTTTCGCCAGTTCGTTGAGGAAAATGATGATGCCAAAGGTCGCCAGCACCTGATCGAGATGGGTTCGGTCATAGAGATGGCGAAAGATGAAAAACTCGAAAATGAGGCCAATCGCCAGAGCGGCGATCAGGGACAGGACAAGCGCCAGTCCAAAACTACCTGTGACACCGTAAAAGGCGTAAACCAGATAGGCACCCACCATGAACTGCACACCGTGGGCCAGGTTGATAAAGCCCATGACCCCGAACACCAACGTCAGGCCTGCTGCGATTAAAAACAGCAGCATGCCGTACTGAAACCCGTTCAGCACCAGGATCATGAACAGTGTGAAAGACATGTGTTTTGGCTCTCAAGACCAAGGGTGGAGCCAAGCCCGAAGGCGTGGCTCCGGGGCAAACTACATCTGGCACTCTTCGTGGAAGCTGTCTTCGTAATCTTCAACGATGGTGTTCACGAAAGAGGTGTGGAACTTCCCGTCGTCACGCTTGGCGACCTTCAGCATGTGGAAGTCCTGGATCGGGTAGTGATTGTTGTTGAACGCAAAATCACCCCGGACAGATGAGAAATCCGCCGCTTTGATGGCCGCGCGTACGGCATCCTTGTCGGACATATCACCGCCGAGCTTGGCCACCGCACTGTCGATCAGGTTGGCCGTGTCATAGGCTTGCATCGCGTAAGAGCCAGGGATGTAGCCATACTTCTCTTCAAAGGCAGACGTAAACGCGTTGTTGGCCTCGGTGTCCATGTCAGGCGCCCATGTGCCCGCGGCGAGGAAGCCAACAGCGGCGTCTTTCTGGCCCGGTAGAGTGGTTTCATCGGTCGTGAAGACGGACATGAACTTCAGGCTGTCCGACAGACCAGCTGCATCGAATTGCTTGACCAGGCGCACGCCCATGCCGCCCGGCATGAAAGTGAAGAGCGCTTCTGCATCCGATGTGGAAAGACGCGCTAACTCTGCCGAGAAGTCCTGATGCCCGAGCGGCGTGAACACCTCATCGGTTACGGTGCCCTCAAAGGTCTGCTTGAATCCCACCATGTTGTCACGACCGGCCTGATAGTTGGGTGCCATGGCGAAGACGTTGGTAAAGCCTTGATCGTTGGCGATCATGCCGCTGACTTCGGCGTTCTGGTTGTTCTGATAGGAGGTGGCAAAGAAGAACGGGTTGCAATTCTTGCCTGCGAATGTCGAAGGGCCTGCATTTGGGCTGATCAGGAAGGTCTCGGAGGCCACGACAGGCTTGAAGATTGCCTGCAGCATATTCGAGAACACCGTGCCCACCACGATATCGACCTCTTCACGCTCAATGAGTGATGTGGCTTTCAACAGCGCAACGTCGGGCTTCAGCTCGTCATCTTCAACGACCAGCTCGGTTTTCTGGCCGCCCAGCATGCCGTCTTTCTGATCGAGCGCGAGCTGAAAGCCATCCACAATCTGTTGTCCAAGTGCGGCGGGCGGGCCCGACAGGGTCACGACCATCCCGATCTTGAGGTCCTCCGCCATCGCGGCCGTCCCTGTTGCCGCGCAAAGCGCAAACGCGCTGAGTGACGTTCTTAGATTTTTCATTGTTGTTTACTCCCAAGTTGGTCCGCGCCAGCTAAGCGCGTTTTATCATTCATGTTTTATTGCCATACCCGGCTTTTTTTGCATAGCCTCGTACGATGGCTTTGCGATCCTCATAGCTGAGGACATCATTGACGTCTGAAAATCCGGCGGGGCTCAGTTTTTCGACCTCGTCGATCACACGTTCCGGCCCGCCCGCACGGTTCATGCGCACCACTTCAGCGGTTTTCGGCAGGCGTTCAAGCTCATAGCGATAAAGCGCCTCACGCGGATGCGCGCATCCGGCCAGCATATCGGCCAGACACCGCGCGTCGAGAATGGCCTGCGCCGATCCGTTTGAGCCCACCGGATACATCGGATGAGCCGCATCGCCCAGCAGCGTCACGCGCCCATGCGTCCAACGGGGCAGGGGATCACGATCGGCCATCGGATACTCAAAGATGTCACGGCTGGCCCGAACCAGCGCGCCAAGATCCATGCCCGGAATGGTGAACCGCTCGGCATAGGGCAGCACTTTGGAGAGCTGCGCGCGCTTCGACCAGCTTTCTCTCTGCGGCGAGGTCTTGTCGCCATCCGCAACCCGGATGTTGACGACCCAGTTCATCAGCTGCTTGCCGTCTTGAGCTTTGGAGATCGGGTAGAGCACGAATTTTCCACCCAACCCGCCGGCGATGGCCATCGTCTCACCGTCCTCCCAGACGGGCCAATCGACCGCGCCGCGCCACATGACGACGCCCTGCCATTTGGCGGGGCCTTCATTTGGGTAAAACACCCGCCGTCCCACCGAATGAATGCCATCCGCGCAGATCAGCACCTCACCCCGCAGCGTCTGAGAGGCTGTGCCGTCGCGCGTGTCTCTGAAATGCGCGCTAACCCCGCCTTCGTCCTGAATGAAACCTGCAAGGCTCAGACCTTTTCGAACCGCCTCCGGCCCCATCCGTTCGATCACCGCGTCATAAAGCAGCTTTTGCAGGCGCCCACGATGAATTGAAAACTGTGGGTGATCATGGCCCGCATGCAAGCCGCGCAGCTCTTGCCAAACTTCCTGACCGCGCATCGTCAGATAGCGCAGCTCTCGGGTTCTGAGCCCCGCTTCATCGAGCTGGTCCAGCAGGTCAAGGTCGGCCAGTTCCGCGATGGAGTGGGGCAGGGTATTGATCCCGACACCGACCTCGCGCACCTCTGCCGCTTGTTCGACAACGGTGCACCCGATGCCGCGCGCATGCAGCATTAAGGCGGTTGTCAGGCCTCCAATACCGGCGCCAGCAATCAGAACCTTCATGCGGTGTCAGCCTCTGGCGGAGGCAGGAAATCAACCGCGTGCGCCGCCGACAGAGCCACCACTTCCGCCGGATCCGGATTTGGCCCCAGATTGTGAATGGCCCAGAAAAGATCATAGAGTTTGTGGGTCGGCGTGACCCAGAAGAGCGTCTTGATCGTCTGATCCGACTTGTTGAAAATCCCATGCGGGATGCCGCGCGGCAAGGTGATCAGATCGCCCGGCTCCCCAAAGGCCTCTTCACCGTTCAGTATGAAGTCAAAACGGCCCTCAAGAATGTAGAGAAACTCGTCTTGGTCCGGGTGAATATGAGGCGGAACAAACGTGCCGGGAGGAAAGGTCGCGTGCCATGAAAAGCAGTTTTCCGTCATTTGTTTGGGCACATAGGTCTGGCCCAAGATGTTCCACGTGATGTTCTCAAACCCTGCGGTTGATTTGACCACTCCGGCGTCCATGTCACCCTCCCCGTTGTTGCATTAACTTTTAAATACAATGCCGTTCCAATGACCAGTGCTAATCCAAGATGCGCAACGCAGCAGGCGTCTCGGGGCTCGATCCTGCCGTTATGCGACCTGTTCGCGAAGACCAATATCTCCGATGGAGAGATCCTTTCTGAGGTCTCCTATCTTGCCGGGCGCTTTGGTGACGCCATCGCCGCGATTGCGGACTTTCCTGACAAGATCCCCGAAATCACCGCCGAGGTGGCCGCCGCCTATGCACAGGCCGGTCGGATGGAGGAGGCGCAGACCCTGCGAAAGCAGTGCGAAGAGACCTGGCCCACGTGTGACACCTTTCAAGATCACCTTCCGTCGATCCTGCGCCTTTGCGCATACGAACCTGAACGTGAGCGATGGCTGGAAAGTATCGCAAAGCCGGGTCTGTCTAGTCCCTGCAAGGGATCCGAATGTGGCTACTTTGGTTCAGCCATTAGCATGTGCGCTGTTTCGAGCGGCAGCTTGGTCAGATCGTTCCAAGTAAGTCACGGTTACAGGTGGCGCCCACTGGCTTGAAATGCACCAAGAGGCATCGCACCAATCGGTCACTTCGCCTTAAGGCAATACCCATCGCCACCGACCATCACTGAAACACACCGCTTTTTCTTCACAACACGCACGACTTTCACGACCTCGCCGTTGCCCCGCCCCAACTTGGCGTCGGCGCATGAATTTATCACTTTGGCGGTTTGTGCGTCGACAGAGCCACTGGGCAGCAACTTGACCGTGGATGGCCCGCCAAACGGTGAATCAACGTATGTTACCTGCAATTTGGGCCGACTGCGTATGCCCATGTCATACTGGCACTCCACGATCGCCGATCTTTGCGCGCTCACGGAAAGGTAGCGCCCTTGCGCTGAGGCATCGGTTGTCAGACCGAAAGAAAATACTGAGAGAACGAAAGCCGACGTGAGTGAATATTTGTGCATATCCAATACCCTTTTTTCCATTCACTTTGCGGTTGCTTGGCGTGGATTGTCAAAGCGAAAACGCACCGGCGATGTGATCGATGTCGCGACGCGCATCAGATCTGGTTTCGGTGCCTAATGTCACATCGACGGAGTGCATTGCCTCTCGGAGGGGCCAGACACAGCGTGGCGGACATAGGAATTTACTTTGGGAACTCACAAGGGCCTTTCGCCAGTATGCCATGGGCTTAGAGGTCTACGCCCGCGTCAGCTCAAGTCGATAACCCTTCGAGCGTATGTGCCGTCCTACGCCTCAGCGTGCGTTTTCACAGCGTGATCTCCATGCCATCCGCTGCGATCTCCCATCCTCGGGCCAGCACCTCGGCCCGCTCTGGCGCCTCGGGCTGCAATATCGGATTGGTGTTGTTGATGTGAATGTAGATTTTTCGCGCCTCAAATTGCGCGAAACGCGCCAGGCTGCCATGCTCTCCATTCATGCTGATATGGCCCATGCGCGCCCCGGTTTTTTGCCCGGTGCCGGTTTGAGCCATCTCGTCATTGTTCCAAACCGTGCCGTCAAAAAGCAAAAGGTCAACGCCGTCCAGATGATCCAAAAGCCAATCCGGCACGGTGGCGCATCCTGGAATATAGGCGGCACGATGACCTGCGCCCTCCAGCATCAGGCCGACAGTTTGATCACCCAGTTCTTCGACATTGACAGTCTCGCCTTCCAGGAAAAGCGCCACTTTGCCAGGAACGGCAAACGGGGTGATCGTTAAGCCCGGTAGCGGCTCAAATGGGGTGTCGAGATCAATCTGGCGACGCTGCACAAGCGCTGTATCCAATACGCGAAAGACCGAATTGCTCTCGACGATCTCCAAACCGGGTTGCGTGGCGTAAAGATCAAAGGCGGTCTTTTCCCGGATCGTCAAAAGGCCCGCAATGTGGTCGATATCGCCATTGGTCAGCACGACCGCCGAAATCGGTGTGCCGCGCAAAGCGGGCGGGTGCATCTGCGGGTTGGCCGCCAGTTGCATCCTGATATCCGGGGACGCGTTCAAGACGACCCAAGATGACCCATCCAAGCTGACCGCCACAGAGGATTGCGTCATCGACGGGATCTTGCCAGTGCGCGCGTCATTGCAATTGGGACAGCCGCAATTCCATTGGGGCAGCCCCCCACCGGCAGCTGCCCCAAGAACAAGTATCTGCATTTAAAATTTATGCGTCAGAACTGGTCAGGTCCGGCGTCGCGCTCATCGTCTTCGCCGGGGCCGTACATGTTGATTTCCATGCCACACTCGATTTCGGTGATCTTTGGTTTGGTCCATGCCATTGGCTTTACTCCTCCAATTTTGCTGCGTCTTGATCCTGTCGGCAGCGTGATACAAGCTATGTCACTTTGGGTGGTGTGCGTAGCTCTTGGTTTCAGTTTCCCATCAAAACGCGGTGATCGCCAAGGACAATCGCCGCTGATTTACCCAATATGGGCCTTCTACATCGCTGCCTATTCCGGTGGCGAAATCTCTAGACTTACGTTGGCGTACCAATTGGCCAACTCGCGTATGTCTTCGTCCGTCAACTCGCTGGCGATCTCTGACATGATCACATGGCTGCGTTTGCCAATGCGATAGGCCTTCAACTGCGTATCAATGTAGATATTGACCTCACCCGCAAGATTGGGCGCATCAAGCAAAAGCGAAATCCCGTCCGCTCCGTGACACCCCGCACAGGTTGCTGGCGCATCTTCTGCGCTAACGCCCTCGGGCAGGGAGGCTGTTGCAGTATGCGCGGCATACCACGCGGCCACGTTTGAGATTTGTTGATCAGAAAGACCGGCTGTGACGACGCTCATCATTTCATGCACCCGCGTACCGGTTTTGTACGCCATGAGCTGCGCCTCAAGATACTCTTGCGGCTCTCCGCCGATATGCGGAGCAATAGGGATCTGGGCATAGCCGTCAATTCCATGACACGTCCTGCACATTCTTGCGATCTTCTGGCCTTCAGCGAGATCTCCGGCAAACACCGGGTAGGGCCCGGCGAGCATCAGCCCGCCGAGCGCGATCACCCTCGCAAGCCGTATCACTCGGCGGGTTGCGGATTATAGGCGATACGCCAGATAGCACCGGCAAAGTCATCGGAGACGAGCATGGAACCATCTTTGAGGAAGGCGATGTCCATGGGGCGACCGCTATATTCACCGGTCTCTTCGTCAAGCCAGCCATCAGCAAAGACCTGTGCGCCCATGGCGTCACCCGTCTCTGGGTCAAGCGCGGTGTACATCACGCGCGCACCCACGGGATCGATCCGGTTCCACGACCCGTGCTGCGCCCAAAAGATACCGCTCTGGTATTGCTCTGGGAAGCTTGACCCTGCGTAGAAACTCATCCCGAGGTCCGCCGCATGCGCCGTCAGCTCCAGCTGTGGCTCGGTGAAGGATACGTTTTCTGGACGCGGGAACTCGCTCTCCGTGCCGATCTCGACGCGCGAGTTTGTCCACGGGAAGCCGAAATGCTCTCCTGCAGAGGTCTGACGGTTCAGCTCGCCCGGCGGGATATCATCGCCCATGCCGTCAACCTGATTGTCCGTCCACCACAGCTCTCCGGTTTCGGGATGAAAATCCTGACCAACTGAATTGCGTACGCCGCGGGTGAAGACCTCCCGACCGCTGCCATCGGTGTTGATGCGGATAATGCCGCCAATGCCGATTTCGTCATAGAGCTCAATCTTGTCGTTCGGCTGCACATTGAAGGGCTGACCGAGCGAGATGTAGATCTTGCCGTCAGGCCCCACGTCGCAGACGCGCGCGGTATGGTTAAAGCTCTCCTCCTCCGCGGGGATCAATTCACCTTGCGGCACAACGACAGCCACGGCCGGATCGGGCCCTTCGAAAAAGAACTCAGCAGCAGGGAAATTCAGAACGCGGTTGCGCTCAGCGATAAACAGAAATCCGTCGCGGGAGAAACAAGGCCCGTTGGGGATGTCAAAAGTGACAGATGGTGCAAAGTCTTTTACTTCGTCGGCAACGCGGTTGCGGTCACGATCCACGATCGACCACACCTTGTCTTTCCGGGTGCCTGCGAACACCACCGTGCCTTGCGGTGCAACCGCCATGGAGCGAGCATCGGGGACAACGGCGTAAAGGCTAATCTCAAAACCGTCGGGTACGTTGATGCTGGGCAAAATGGCCTTGAGAGCCTCGGAACGCTCCCCATTCTGATCAATGAATGTAAAAGCCGCGTCCGTCTTTTGCATATTGGTGAGTTTGTCCATGTTGTCCTCAGCGACCACGGGTGCCGCTAGAACGGTGCCGGCCAGTAATGCCGCGCACAGTTTTTGATACTTCATGATTTTCCTCCCTAGTCAGGTTCCAAAAGCGCGATTTCCAAGCCCTAAGTAACCTAACGTAAGCTTTGAGGCGCAACCGCAGATTGTCAAGAATTTTAGTCTGCGGACACGGTCGTTTAAGCCCAGCGCCAATGTGGCCCCGCTTGCGTCAACTGTGCCAAGCTCCTTGTCGGCTTGCGCGAGAGCTACTTTTGTAAGGCAAACTGCGCTCGTCAGAAAATGCCGGTCAAATTGACCAGGATTTCTGCGGAAAACCCTGCCAGTATCGGCAAAACGAGGCAGGACATCCCCCGCAGTGCTACAAAACGCCACCCCATGATCGGTGCCTCGAAGGACAGTGTGCGGTTCAACGCGTAAACGGACCAGCCTGCGAGCAGAGCCACCAATTGGGGCACACCGGCACCGGCTTGTTGGAAGAACACGACGATGGGAAAGGACACCATTGGCCCGCCGGGCAGAAACCCGCCTGCCGCCGCTGCAATCAGAATACCAAGCGCGCCGGAGTTCGGCCCGATGACATTTGCGACCCATGCCACTGGAGTGATCTGTACCAGGAACATCGCCGTCAGCAACGTGCAGGGCAGGCGGATCGCCAATGATCGCAACGTGTCCAGCGCCGTGTTGCCAGCCGCGCGAAGGCCTTTTCTGCTCTCTCGTTGATAGACAAGCCCTGCAAACAAAATCGCGATGAGCCAGATGAGAGCCAATGAAACGATCGCGAGCCAGCCCCCGGTTTCAGGCGCAACCATCGGATCTTGGTCAGTCGACGTGCAAACACGCCCGCCAGGATCGGCAGAGGCAGACAAACCAAAACCCGGACAATTGCGAAATCCACACCCATCAGCGGAAGCTCCCAAGCGAGGACTTTCACAAGACCCAGAAGCGACCAGGCGGCAATGTAGGTGACGAGAATCCCGACCTCGACTCCGGCGGGCCGGAGGGCGAGGACAACCGGGAACACCATCAGCGGGCCACCCGGCGTCAACGCCCCCGCAGCGGTGGCGATGATCAAACCGCGCAGACCGGCCCCTTCGCCCAAAAGCGCGGCGATCTTATCCTTGACAACCAGCTGTTGGACCAGCCCCCCGATCAAGAGACCGCCTGCGAGCAACTTTATGACCACAACCAAAAGTGACGCTCCTTGGCGCAAAGCGTCCGTCACAGCAGAGCTGCCGCTCGACACGTAGCAAAAAGCCCCGGCGCCCGCCGTCAGGCCAACAAACACGAGATCGGTTTTGCGATGTATCACGCTGGGGTGCGCGCTCTGCTGCTTTGGGATCGGGGCCTTGGCAGAGGTGATAGCCCTATTCGCCGCCGAGGGCCAAGCCGCAGGGGTCATACCGGGGCGCCGGTAGGCGCGTCAGCCGTGCGTGAAGTAAGCGGCGAGAGCGTGGCGCATGCGGGTCAGCAATCCTTGCAGGTCTTCAGACCCACGATGCGATAAAGCGGGCAAAAGCTGACAAAGGCGGTGCCGACGAAAATCGCGCCGAGATAGCCCCAGATGCCGATGGTGCCCATGGCTGCTAGAACGATCAAAAGTGCCCCGAGAGCGAACCGGGCCACGCGGTCTATTTGTCCGATATTGCGTGTCATTTTTCCTGTCTCCGTTTGGAATATGGACACCATCCAAACAGATTCTTTCTGACGCATCAGTGATACAGTCACAGTTCGTGAGCTTGACCATGCTGGGCAAGCGCTTGGGCATCGGTCACCGTCAGCGATCTGCGCCCCAGCTTGATCCATCCTTGTGTTTCAAAGGATTTGAGAGTGCGCGACACAACCTCGCGCGCTGTTCCCAATTCCTGTGCCACTTCCTGCTGGGTCATGTGAATCTCCGTGCTGCCGCGCACGGACAGCCACCGCGCCAGCCGCAGGTCTGTGCGATGCTCCAACAGGTCATCAATCACATCCGTCAGCTCTCCCACCCGTGCAGCAAAGCCGCGAAACACCAATTCCTGAAATCGCGCATCGGTCGTCAGCAGCGTTCGAAACCGCTCTGCGGGAATGGCCACGCCGGTCATCTCTCCCTCTGCATAGCCGTAGCCCGAATAGGGTTTGCCCGCCAAAAGACACGCCGTGGTCAGAACGCAGCTGTCACCGGTCTCGACCCGGTAAAGCACCACTGTCCGACCGCTGCTGTTGGTTTGCTCTACGCGCACCGTGCCCGACGTCACCAACAAAAACGCGCTGGTGTCATCCCCTGGTCTGAAAATGCAGGTGCCGTTGGGCACGGTCATTTGGCTGCCATGCGCGTGATAGTCCGCGAAGCTCGTGGCCGTGATGTTCATGCAACCTCCTTTTTTGATCTCAAACCGCGCCCGCATCCGTTTGGCCCGGTCCTCGCACCTTTCGCGATGGGCAAATGCGCTTTTACCACTCTGACACGCATCGACCAGATCGCGGCCCACATCAAGATGCCCTCAGGTGGTTTCGTGCAGGCACTGACGCTGTCCGGGATGCCTTGAATTAAGCCAGTTTTGCGCAGATACGCACCGACACGGAAATGTGACCGAAATGTTTGTGACCCTGTCACTTAACTTTTGCCCGTCAAGGCGCATTTTCCATGTCAAACGCAGCAAAAGGACTTTGGTTCCTATGGAATTTGTCTTTGCCTATCTTGCCGGTCTTTTGACACTTATTAACCCCTGTGTCCTGCCTGTCCTGCCGATCGTTTTGGTCGGGTCGCTCAATGCGAGCAAGGCAGGCCCGATCGCCCTGGCCGCCGGTATGAGCGTCTCTTTTGTGATCTTTGGCGTCTTCGTGACGGCCTTTGGCTCTGCCATTGGGCTGACCCAGGATTTGCTGGCTCAGATTGGCGCGGTCCTCATGGTGGTTTTCGGCGTGATCTTGGTGGTTCCGCAATTTGCACACCGGTTTGAGATGGCCACCGCGGGCGTTGCTGCCGGTGCCGATGCGCGGATGAATGACATTGATGCGGGTTCGACCAGGGGTCAGTTCCTCGGTGGCTTGCTTTTGGGAACGGTTTGGTCGCCTTGCATCGGCCCCACGCTGGGCGGTGCCATCGCGCTCGCATCGCAGGGCGAGAACCTCTTTTTCGTCACGCTCATCATGATGGCGTTCGCTGCGGGCGTATCGACGCTGATCATCGGTCTGGGGCTTGGCGCGCGTGAGGCGATCAGGTCTCGCGCCAAAGCACTGCGCGGTCTGGCCGAACGCTCCAAACCCATCATCGGAGCCACGTTTTTAGCGGTCGGGACCATGCTGTTTTTTCAAGTGCACTACGTGCTCGAAGGGTGGCTTTTGAACGTCATGCCGATCTGGCTGCAAGATCTCTCTGTCATGTTCTGAGGAAAGGAAATCCTATGAAACGCCGTACTTTTATCGCCGCATCGTTGTCTGCGACGCTTCTGCCATTGCCCGCTTTGGCCGTGGAGTTTGTCGATTACACGCCCGGGCTGATCGATGCCGCCCTGGCGGAGGGCAGAACCGTGTTCGTCGATTACGGTGCGGTGTGGTGCACCACCTGCAAACGACAGGAACGCGTGATCAATGCATTGCGTGCGGCAGATCCGTCCTATGACGCCGCCATGATGTTTGTGAAAGTCGATTGGGATACCTACAAAAGCGCCGATGTCACCGTGGCCCGCAACATTCCCCGGCGTTCGACATTGCTGGTTCTGCGCGGTGAAAATGAGCTTGGACGCATCGTGGCAGGCACGTCTGAGAGCCAGATCAAAGAGCTAATGGACAAAGGGCTCTGAACCGCCGGGGCCGTTGGTTCGTACAGCGGCCACCCCGCCTTATGCTTTGATGATGTGCGGCCTTTGATCTGGGCCGCACATCCACTTTAACAGATATCTCAGGCACTTGGCATCTCGGATCTGTCCAACAACCGGACGCCGCACGGCTCGGTCTCGCATCAGTCAGGCCCTTGCGTCAGCCCGACCCGATTGCCCTCACTGTCCTCTATTTCGGCAACATATCCAACTTCGCCCAAATCCGTCTTTTCATAGAGAACCTGCCCGTTCTGCTGCTTGGCACGCGTCAGGGTAAGATCGATGTCCTCAACGTCGAAATAGATCAACGATCCATCATGGCTTGGTTTGTAAGTATCCCCCTGGGCCAGTGCGCCGCTGCATCCGGGTCGATCATCATCACGCGGAAAAAACGCCATTTCATAGCCGTCCACAGTCTCTCGCCGAAGCTCAAGCCCGAAAACCTCTTGGTAGAAGGCGACAGCGCGGTCCAAGTCGGTCACGGCAATCTCGAAATGGAAAACGGGGTTGGTCATGTCGGGTTTCCTTCACTCTAGGGGCATGATGACGTGCTCTCACAAAAACCGACGCAGCGCATGGGTTTTGTGTCGAGCGGCGGATCACATCATCTATGTCATCAATCAGCACGCTCCATTCAAGTGCCCGCAAAGCTGAGCATAAAAAGGAGCACGACCATCTATGTCAGGCTCCGCTTCGGTGCCGTCAGGTGAGGTTTCAAGCACCAACCCTGGGATCTGCTCAGGTTCGTGTTCAACGTCTACGGTGCGTTTGCGTGAGAAACGCTCTTCCAAAGCGAGCAGTCACACGTAGAAGACCGGGGTGAAGACAAACACGAATAGGGTCACGCCCAACATGCTGGAAAACGCCTACACACCAAGCGCTTGACGCATCTCAGAGCCTGCGCCTGTGGTCAAGACCATCGGCAAAACCCGCCAAACTGCCCACCGGGGCCGAGATCGATCACTGACAACCCATGCTCCGTGCCATGGACCCCAGCCATCATCCCGCTTTGCCCTCGCACAATCTGACCTATCTGCTGGCAAGGGCCCGCGGAGCATGGCGGATCAAGTCTCAGATCCGACACACACCCAAAGCCCAAGCGATATGCGTCTTTCGGACGCCATGTTAGGAAGACAGCAATGCCCCACGCCAACGGCTTTTCAGAAGCGTCTTTCACGTTCCTGTCTGAGCTTGAGAAGAACAACGATCGCGCGTGGTTCAATGCAAATAAACCGCGTTTCAAATCCGACGTTGAGGCGCCGTTTATCGATCTTCTGGAGGCATTGTCGAATCGTCTGACAGACGCCAAGCGGCCGCTCATGGGTGGCAAATCGACCATGTTTCGCATGAACCGGGACGTGCGCTTTTCGGAAAACAAAGCGCCCTACAAAACCAATGTCGGCGGGCTCCTGACACGAACGGGCACCAAATCAGAGCTTGCCGGCATCGTTTACGTCCATCTTGAGGCAGGCGGCGGGTTCACTGCGGCGGGGTTCTACAATCTGTCGCCCAAGCAGTTGGGACCGATGCGGGATGCCATGGTGGAACGGGCAGATGCATTCGGTCAGGTCTTGGACGATCTTCACGCAAAAGGCCGCGATCTCGACCGGTCGATGACGCTAAGCTCCATGCCCAAGGGCTTTGCCCATCAAGCTGAGCACCGCCATGCCAAAGAGATAAAGCTCAAATCGCTCCTGGTGCGTCATGACCTGCCCAAAGCGGAATGGCTTTCGGGTGACGTCATTGACCATGTCGAGGCGCTGACCCGGGATGCCATGCCGCTTTTGACCTTTGCAGAGCCCGCCCGATGAGCCACGATCCCGATCGGTTTGAACATGTCGAGGTGCACTCTGCTGACGCGCTTTGGCAGTGGATGGCGGCGCATTTCGCCCAAGAGGAGGCCATATGGCTTGTCACATGGAAAGCCGCACACGCCGACAAATATGTCTCCCGCGACGCGGTGCTTGACGTTCTGGTCGCCTATGGCTGGGTCGATGGCCGCCGCATGAAACTGGATGACGACCGCACCATGCAGCTTTTGGCCCCGCGCAAAGCACAGACCTGGGCGCAGAGCTACAAGGACCGCGCCGAGCGCCTCGAAACCGAAGGTCTGATGCAAGAACCTGGTCGTGCTGCGATTGATCGGGCGAAGACGGCGGGCAAATGGAATGCCATGGCCCATGTCGACGCCCTGGAAGAGCCGGCGGATTTGGTCGATGCACTTCTGGCGCGCAAGGCGAAACCCTGGTGGGATAGCGCGGCTGCCTCATATCGTCGAAATATCTTGCGCTGGATCGCAGGGGCCAAACGCGATGAAACGCGCGCCAAGCGGATTTTGACCGTCTGCGATCACGCAGAGCGGGGCGAAAAAGTCCCTCACTACTGAGGCGCCGCGGATGCGCAAGGGAAAAACGCCGGAGTTCAAATCCACCGATCCCGTCACGCTTGCAGAGCTGCGAGACTGGCATGAGATCCGCGTGACATGCAGGGCCTGCGGGCGCGAGGCTTCCCTTTTCAAATCCCATTTTGCCAAACGCGGTGCCGCCGACATGACGCTGAGAGAGGTCATGACGCGTTCCAGATGCTCAAGTTGCGGCGCAAAGGGCGAGGCGGACTGGGCTGTGTTTCGCATGAACCGGTACTGACGGCTCCGAGCCACTCACCGGCGCAGATGGACTGACCAGAGCGTCCAGAGGATAGCCAGGCTTTTCACCCGTGGTCTGAAAACCAAACTGCAAGCGCCTCGGCCACGTTCTGAACTGGCCCGTTTTGCGGCTCATCCTTGCGCAATTCGCAGCGCCACTGGATCTGCACCGGTGAAGGGCCCAGCGGTATGGCCATGATACGGCCCGATTGCACATGGGGCGCGACGGCCCATTGCGCCAAAACGCTGGTGCCCTGATTGGCGGCCACCAGTTCCACGATCGCTTCGGGCAATTCCACGGCAGCGGTCCATTTGGGGTACCGACGCTCTGGCCGGAACAGATTGGCAAACTCCTGATCGGGTTCCGGAACCTTCGTGAAGGTGACAAAGCGTTGCCCTTCGATATCCTCGGCGGCGATCACATCGCGTGAGGCCAACGGATGCTCTGGCGCGCAGACGAACACCAATTGGTCGTCAAAAAGGGGCAGGGCGCGGGTCGCCGCATGATGCGTGGCGTTTGAGACAATCGCCAAATCGACATGGCGATCCAGAAGCGAGCCGGTCATGTCGCGCCGATTTCCAGCCATGATCTGAATGTCGATGCTCGGGTTCTTGGCGCGAAACTCTCCGAAAAACGCGGGAAACCAGTGATATGCACTGTAGTTTTCCACGGCGATCCGAACAACGCGGTCAATGCCCGCATTCATCCGCCGCACTTCATCTTCAATGAGGTACAGCTCGCCCAGGAATTTCTCACAGAAATTTGCCAGGTATTCCGCCGCGGCCGTCATGCGCAGCCTCTTATGCGTGCGCTCAAAAAGGGGCGCGCCCAAGCGCCGTTCGGCTTCCTTGATGCGGTGGGAGAGGGCAGACGGCGTCAATCCAAGCTCTTCTGCGGCATCCACAACGCGGCCTGTGCGGCCGATTGCTCGGATCATCTGCAAATGTCGAATGTCGAGGCGCGGGGTGTCCATGGGCAAGGCGTGCATGAAGGATATTCACGAAATGAACGAGAGTACTGTTTTTCGCTCATGTCAACGCTTTGCGTGTGATCGCCTCTGCGAGTTCTGCGACAGCAATGTGTGTGGTGTCGCGTATCCCGTCGACATGTGGGTCGATGATCCCGTCTGCAGAATTGATCAGGCCGTTTGCGGTCATCACCTCCAAAAGGCGCGCCTCCATCGCGGGTGTATGGATGAGCCGCGCGTCGCCCGTGCGCAGGGCCAAGGCCGCGCAGATCGCGGTGCAGCCCCAGTTGGACACGGCGGCCGTCATCAGAACATCGGCTTTCGACACCGCACCGATCCCGCCGCCACATGGGCAATCGCCCGGCGCCGCGAAGGGCACAGAGGCTTGCACCGCCTGAGCCACTAGGCCCATGCCAATCTCATTGCCCCCATCGCCCACGGCAAGCGTTGGAATGCCCCGCGCGCGGCCTTCGTCAAACAGCATGTCTATGCGTGCGCGGCCCATGCCGTAATCGCGCCCGCGCATGTTGTAGTAGATCCCGTTTTCGTTGCGGCCA
This sequence comes from uncultured Roseovarius sp., assembly GCA_937884705.1. Classification (GTDB taxonomy): domain Bacteria; phylum Pseudomonadota; class Alphaproteobacteria; order Rhodobacterales; family Rhodobacteraceae; genus Roseovarius. The sequence continues at coordinate 16,982 of CAKZYL010000417.1, forward strand.
ACGCGCTCGGTCGAGATCAGGATGTCGGGCGCCAGATCCGCCAGCATGGCGGGTGCCGCGGCTGCCCCCTCGGCATCGGTGACCGGATAGGGCAGGATCGTCGCACAGGCCATCGTGCCGTCCTGGCTGGCTTTCTGTGTCGTCTCAAAGTCCACCACGGCGATGCCGCAGGCGGTCAGGGTGGCGGCCATGGGTTGGATCAGGGTCTCTTCGATGACCAGAATCGTGGCTGCCTGACGCGCCAGCCAAAGCGCGCGGATCAAAGCAGCAGCCCCCGAAGGCCCGTCATTCTCGCCCAATCTCGGCGAGAGCCAAGCGCGGGAGACGGACCCCGTTGTGACAATCGCCGTGCCACGTTTGGGCATCGCCAAAAGCAGATCTGCCGCAGCCCCGCAAAGCGCCTTGCCGGTGATCGCGCGCGCAGCCTCATAAAGCGGCTCCACACCTCGGTTTCCCAGATCAAGATTGACCAGCATGTCGAGCCGATCGTCGTATTTGGCGGTCTCCCTCATGGCGAAGATCCTAGCAGGGTTTGCGCAAACCAGTCATGGTCATCGATCCGCTCTGCCACCTCTTCAATGGCGGCATCCAAGGCCGTGGCGAGGTTTGCCGCCCCGCCCACGGTGTCCAAAGCGCCCGCCGTCGGTTTGAGGCGCAGCGACACCCGCCCACCGGGCGCGCCATGGGTGTTGACGGTGAGCACACCGTGGTCGCGCAAGAGGATCATTGCGATGGCGGCGGTGGCCTCTGCGGGCACGATGGCGGCGCGGGTCCGTCCAGCCTGCGCCATGACCCGCTCCAGCACGTCCTCCTCTCCAAGCATCGGTCCAAGGTCTGAGCGATGGACCGTCCCGGCGGCCCAGGCCTCTTCCAACGCATCGGCAATCGCCTGTCCGTCCCGGGCTTCATGGCGCAGATCTTCGGGATCAAAGGCCTGCAGGCTGCGCATCGCCCCGGCCGCGATGGGCGCGCGTGCCTCCTGGCCAAGCTCCGAGGCTTTGGCAAGCGTGGCCAGGACAGGATCGCTTTGGCCGCAGAGGATGCCAGCGCGGGGCCCGCTGAGGCCCGCCTTATCTGCGTTGGTGATGGCAAAGTCAGCCCCCATTGTCAGGCTTTGCTCCCCACCATGCAGCACCGGGCGCAGACGCGCGCCATAGGCCTCATCCATGAATACGGTGGCGCCCGCGGCCTTTCCCGCGTCGATCGCGCGCCGGGTTTGATCATCTGGCAAACGCGCCAGCGCGCTGGTCACCGTCGTGACGATCACGAGGGCAGGGCGGTCCTGCATCGCGGCCTCGATATCGTCTTGCCCATCCACCTCCAAAAGCTTCACCCCCGCCAGCCGACATCCCCGGATGACCGAGGCATGGGAGCGATCGCCCGCTGGAACAACGGAGACGACAGGCTTGCCGTCGCTCAGCGCCAGAATGGCGGCAACGATGCCCGCACTGGTGCGGTTGGTGATGGCCACCGTGTCACCGCCGCCGAAATGCTGTGTCGCCGCCTCTGTCATCTCGTCGGCAAACAGACCCGGCCCGACCCATTCTTCGCAGAGCTCTGACAGGTCATCCGGCTTCACGGGAAAATAGCGGGGATTGCCGGTGAAGATCGCGATGGCCTCTATGCCGCGCTCTGCAACGACCTGCGCCGCAATGGATTGCGCGTGGCGCAACCGTCTGATCTCGGCCGCGCTTGAGCATAAGATCGCCCCGCGCGCGTAGCCCACGGACGGGTCCAACGAGTTGCCGAACCGATCATGGGTCACGTCAAAGCGCCATGGTCACGCATTTGCGGAACGTATACGCCTCAAGCGCGCCTTCGATGGAGTATTCGCTCCCCATGCCCGATTGCTTGATCCCGCCATAGGACATGCCGGGGATCTGGCCGCCGCCCTGATTGACCTGCACCCACCCTGCATCCAGCGCTCGCGTCACGCGGGTGACCGTGCTGACATCGCGGGCAAAGATGAAGGCGGCCAACCCGTAATGGGTGTCGTTGGCCTGGGCGAACATATCGTCCTCGTCCTCCCACGGGATCGCCACACGAACCGGGCAGAACACCTCT
>CAKZYL010000418.1 GCA_937884705.1 uncultured Roseovarius sp.
GAGGCAAGCCCGGCCTCGGTCCCGCGGGCCTCGTCGATTTCTGCGGCAAGCTGGTTGATGGCCTGACCTCGCTCTTCGGCGATGGCGCGAAAAGCCGTCCAGAATTCATCTTCCAAGGACACGGATGTACGATGCCCGCGCAAGGTCAGCGAGTGTTTTACAGGTCTCGCGGTCATTCCCGTTTATGCGCATCAAGCTTTGAGGTAAACGCAACAACCTCTGCGGCATCTTGCTTTTTCTGTGCCTTTGTACGACCAAATTTAACCGCGTTTTCATCGGCTTGTGCGCGCTTCTTCACACGGGCACGCGCTTTTCTTTCTTGGTTGAGGTTGACCGGTTTGTCGCTCATTTCGGCCCGATCATCTGTTCGGGGCGGACCACGCGATCAAAGGTCTCTTCGTCGACAAAGCCAAGCGCAATCGCCTCTTCCTTCAGGGTCGTGCCATTCTTGTGCGCGGTCTTGGCCACCTTGGTTGCATTGTCATACCCAATCTCAGGCGCAAGGGCCGTGACCAGCATGAGGGACTCGCGCATGAGCCGTTCAATTCGGTCGCGGTTGGCATCCAGACCGTCAATCAGATTGTCCGTGAATGCGGAGGCTGCGTCTCCCAAAAGCTGCATAGATTGCAAGACATTGTAGGCCATCATGGGCTTGTAGACGTTCAATTCAAAATGTCCCTGAGAGCCCGCGAAGCCGACGGCTGCGTCATTGCCCATGACATGGGCACAAACCTGGGTCAGCGCTTCGCATTGCGTGGGGTTCACCTTGCCGGGCATGATCGACGATCCAGGTTCGTTCTCCGGCAAGTTCAACTCTCCCAAGCCACATCGCGGACCGGAGCCAAGAAGGCGGATGTCGTTGGCGATTTTAAAAAGCGATGCTGCGACGGTTTTGAGAGCCCCTGACATTTCGACCATCGCGTCATGGGCGGCCAAGGCTTCAAACTTGTTGGGGGCTGTGACAAAGGGCAGGCCGGTGATGTCGGCCATATGCGCGGCCACCGTGGTGTCCCAGCCTTGGCGCGTGTTAAGCCCTGTGCCCACCGCGGTCCCGCCTTGCGCAAGTTCGTAGATGCGGCCCAGAGCGCCTTCCACCCGTGCAATGCCCATGGCGACTTGGTGGGCGTAGCCGGAAAACTCCTGTGACAGCGTCAGAGGTGTCGCGTCCTGAGTATGCGTTCGGCCAATTTTTATAATTCCATCAAAGGCTTCAACCTTGCTTTTCAACCCATCATGCAGCTGCCTCAAGCCGGGAAGAAGAACATCCCGCGCGGTCATGGCCGTTGAGATATGCATCGCCGTCGGGAAGGTATCGTTTGACGATTGTCCCATGTTGCAGTGATCGTTGGGATGCACCGGATCCTTGGTGCCCATAGTGCCGCCCAGGATCTCAATGGCGCGGTTCGCGATCACCTCATTGGCGTTCATGTTGGATTGCGTGCCCGATCCGGTCTGCCACACGACCAGCGGGAAGTTGTCATCAAGCTTGCCGTCAATGACCTCGCCTGCCGCTTCGATGATGGCATCCGCCAGCTTGGCATCCAGTGTGCCTTGCGCCTTGTTGGCGATCGCACAGGCCTTTTTGATCACGCCCAATGCCCGCACAACCGCTACTGGCTGTTTTTCCCAACCGATGGGGAAATTCATGATCGACCGCTGTGTCTGCGCGCCCCAGTATTTGTCGGAAGGCACCTCCAGCGGTCCAAAGCTGTCGGTTTCAGTGCGGGTGTCAGTCATGGTTGGCTCCTGAATTCGTCACACCTTGTTAACGTGCGCGGACAGGAGTGCAAAGGGCGCCAAGTGTTACTTGCGAAAACTGTCGAGGCTTACGACATCGGCCTCGGGTTTGTCGTCTTCTTCCGCTTTGACCTCTTCATCTGTCACCTCGGTGAACGGGGCGAGATCGTCCTCACCTTCGTCCTCATCCTCATCCTCTTCTTCGTGAGATTCAAAGCGCAGCCCGAATTCCACCGAAGGATCAACGAATGTGAGGATCGCATCGTAAGGGATCGTCAGGTCTTCTGGTTGATCGCCGAAATTGAGCGTCACAGAGAAAAAATCCGCCTCAACCACCAGATTGTCGAACCAGTGCTGCATCACCACGGTCATCTCTCCGGGGTAGCGATCGCGCAGCCATTCGGCGATCTCAACATCCGGGTGCGTGGTGTCAAAGGTGATAAAGAAATGATGCACGCCGGGCAAACCGTTGTCACGCACATCCCGCAGAACATGCTGGATCAAACCCCGCATGGCGTTGTGCATAAGTTTGCCGTAGTCAATTGAGCGTGACATGAAGGGGGTGTCACCTATGAGCCGTGAAGAATCTCTCTGGCCCCAAAAGACCTCCACCGCGAGGCGGCGTCAAACGAAAAATCCAACGACCCAAAGGCAAGCCCCAAACGTGCCCATGCCCGCGATGGTCAAAATCAAAGGCATGCGCAGCGCGAAAACGAGTACGGCCGCAATGATGATAAGCACCGCATTCATGATAGAGATCGAACTCAGGGTCACATCAGGGCCGAACCGGCCGTCTCCCACCTCAGTGAAAAGCACGTGCAGGCCAAACCAAAGCGATAGGTTCAGGATGACACCTACAACAGAGGCAGAGATGGCATCCAAAGCGCCCTTCAGTTTTGGACGGCTGAGCAAGGCCTCCACATAGGGTGCCCCCGCAAAAATCCACAGAAAGCAGGGCACGAACGTCACCCATAGTGTCAGGCTTGCGGCGGTAACGGCCAATGCTACGCCGCCTTCGGCAAAGCCGGCCAGAAACCCCACAAACTGGGTGACCAGAATGAGCGGTCCGGGCGTTGTTTCCGCCAATCCCAAAGCATCGATCATTTCGGGCGTCGTCAGCCATCCATGGGTGTCGACCACGGCTTGGGTCATATAGGCCAAAACGGCGTAGGCGCCCCCGAACGTGACCACCGCCAAGTGAGAGAAAAACAGCGCGATCTGAAAGAGAAACGCCTGGTTTAAGGCCCATAATACGACAATGGGCGCAAACCAAAGCGCGCCCCAGATGGCCACCGTTTGCAGGGTTCTTGGGCGACCATGGACTGACGCCACAACGGCGTCATCAGATCCCTTGCTGAACCAAAACCCAAATATTGCGGCCGCGACAACGATGAACGGGAAGGGAATTGACAAGAAAAACAATGCTGTGAAAGCCAAAGCAGCCAAGACCCAACTGGCCCGACCTCGCAAGGCTTTCTTTGCCAGTTTCCAAAGCGCTTGCAGCACGATCACAACCACTGTGGCCTGGATGCCTGCAAAAATCGCATGCACCAGCGGCAGATCTCCATAAAGCGCATATCCAAAGGCCAAGGCGAAGATCACAGCCGCACCCGGCAGCACGAACAGTAACCCTGCCAGCAGGCCGCCCGTCACACCGCGCAGACGCCACCCGACATAGGTCGCCAATTGCATGGCCTCCGGGCCAGGCAACAGCATGCAGAACGACAGCGCCTTGAGGAACTGATCCTCGCTCAGCCATCCGTGGCGGTCCACAATCTCACTGTGCATGAGGGAAATCTGCGCGGCGGGCCCGCCGAATGACAGCACGCCGATCCGACCAAAAGCGCGAAAAAGCTCTGTGAGCGATACATTATCCATGGGCTTTGGGCCATGCATGTCCCTCGTCATGGCCATCGCGCGCCCACCGATAGAGGGTGTCGTAGAGATCGAGCCCGGCGACCAGCTGATCTTGGTCATCTCGGTACCTGCGGGAAAGACCAACGGATACAGCCAGAAGCCCGGCCGCAGCGGGATGCAGATCGTGCCGGTCGGTGTCTGCGGCCCGCACCACCAAAGCGAGCCTCGCGAGAGCGGGCGAAGACAGCTCGAACCGCTCCAACATCATGTCGAAGGTGCAGCGGTCACCCGCGTGGCTCCACTCCACACCTTCGATGTCAAAGGGCATCGCGCCCATTTTTTCGGCAACCGATGTGACCTCGCCAGGGGACACAAACAGAAATCGCGCCCGGCGATCCACAAACCGGCGAATGAGCCAAGGGCAGGCGATGCGGTCGATCTTGGGCCTGTGACGCGTGACCCAAAGCGTGGCACCGTTGGACATTGGAGGCAGCACCGAGGCCGGAATGCGCATGGCGCCTTCGGTATCGTGCCATGCATACATGCCGCCCTGAAGAAACTGCGCGTCGACGCCCTCTGCTCTCAGCCACGCAGCCACGCCTTGGCTCAGCTTGCGGCCTTTTTGACAGATCACGATCGCGCGGCGTCCCCCGAGGCGTTCGATCAGACCGGGCATGTCTTTATGATCATGCTGCCACGCGCCAGGGATCAAGAAAGGGTCTTCGGCAAAATCTTCAGGGATACAGACATCGATCAGCTCAGGGCAGTCTGGCAGGCCGATCAGTCGGTTTAATTGGCTGGGGGTTATCTCGTTTGGAGCGGGCATAATGGGGCATCCTCTGGTCATTCAGTGGATGCGACTTTTGGCCCAAGCCTCACGGGGCAGTCGCATGGATGAACCCCTTGGCGACCTTTTCTCAATTTGTGCAGCTGGTGTCAATCAAGGGCTAATTTGCGCGATTGTGCTTTACTTTTGACGGCGTGCTTCGGTGTAATTGTGGAAACATCGCATGAGAGGCGTTCATGACCCTTCCAGACGTAGCATCAGACCGCTTCACGCAGGAAAAAGGCTTTCATATCGTGCTACAAGTTCCAGAAACACATGTTCAAATCGTAATCGATGCCATTTTGGATGTCGCGCCTCTCAAGCAAGGGGATTACGACAGCGTCGCATTCAAAACCAATACCGGGCTACAACAATTTCGATCACTCGGGACGGGGCGCAATCCCAAAAGCCCAGGACTGATCAACGTCCCTTGCCTGGAGGTGTCTTTCTTTCTTGAAAACGATCCGGCGATGATCACCCAGGTCATCGAGGCGATCTACGACGCCCATCCCTACGAAGAGCCCGTAATCCGCATCCAAGAGGCTCTGCGCACCAAGCACATCCCGGGCGTGGACGAAGACAATCCAAATCGCATTTGGAATGCACCTGATGCGGACTGGTACAAACCAGACGGGTGATCTGCCCCTCTGGTAAAGGCACGGATTATCCCGTAACGGCACCTCCTAGAATGGGAGTTCGGGATTGATCATCGCCCTCACAGTTCTGGAGATCGTCGCGCCTGTATTTTTGCTGGCCCTGGTGGGCTTTACGTGGGTCAAACTGGGCTTTGAATATCGCGTGGAGTTTGTCACGCGTCTGGGCATGTCACTGGCCACGCCGTGCCTCGTTTTCGTGGCGCTCATGCAGTCGGAAATTGAGCCCTCGTCGCTTGGGGCGTTGTCGCTTGCTGGATTTGCCGCCTATGCCCTTGTCGCGGTGCTGATGTGGGGTTTGGTGCAGATTGGCAGGCTGGACCGTCAAACATTTCTAGCGCCGCTGATCTTCAGCAACACCGGCAATCTGGGCCTGCCTTTGGCGCTTTTTGCTTACGGTGACGTGGGGCTTGGCTATGCGGTGGTCGTTTTTGGTGTCTCGGCGGTGATTCAGTTCACATTTGGCATTTGGAAGGTGTCCGGTGGGGGCTCCACATGGCGCATGATAA
>CAKZYL010000419.1 GCA_937884705.1 uncultured Roseovarius sp.
TCCCGGGCGGCGGCTTTTTCGGGCGACAAACACGCCAAATCTGCGAGGATAGCGCTATGAAGGACAAACCCGATCCACGGCACAATCTGCCCAAGCGCCGCCTGACGGAGACGCGGCGCATCGAGACGCCGGACGGCCACACGATCCACTTGTCGGTAGGCTACGATCCCAATGAGGACGGACGGCCGCGCGAGGTTTTCTACTCCGCTGGCTTCAAATCCGGATCAGCCCTTGAGTTTCAGATTCAAGACGCCTGCGTCCTCATTTCGATCTTACTTCAGCATGGGCATCGCCCCGACGAGATTGCCAAATCCCTGGCCCGCACCGAACGGCCAGACGGCGCTATCGCATACGCGAGTATCACCGGCCTTATCGCCGACGAGCTGGTCAAGGCGCAGCACCCGCCGGCCTAAAATCAAAGCCCCGCTTCATCGCGTTTTTCACCGACGCCTTGCAGGACGATCCGCATTTTGTCAGATGGATAGGGCGTCAGCAGCGCCGCGGCCTCGTCCAGCGATCCAGTCAGCCAGGTCTCATAGTCGTCCGGTCTGAGGATCACCGGCATTCTGCCTTTGGCATGTATCGGCCTGACCAGATCATTGGCCTCTGTCGTGACCATCGTATGAACCCGTCGCGGATGCTCGGGTTCAAGTAGATCTTCTCTTTCCACCCGCCAAAGACCGGCTATCGCGAAGGGCGCGCGATCGTCACCCTCGCCCGCAAGCGCGAACCAATAGTCCGTCGCCGGTTTCTGTCCCTTTGTCTCATTGAAACTCGACGCCGGGACCAGGCACCGCCGCTCTGCAAAGCTGCCTTTCCAGAGGCCGGACTTCATCAGCTTGTCATCACGCGCATTGTTCCACGCCGCCGGTTTGATGGGTTTGCCGGTGCGTTTCGACACCTGCGGCGTCCGAAACCCCCACGACATTTCCACCAGCTCACGGTTGCCGTCATCATCGAGCGCGACCACTGGCGCGGTCCCTTTCGGATGAATGCCTGGGCGCGGCTGCGCGTTGCCCAAATGGTCGCGTGCAGCATCCACGTCGAACAGCCTTCGCATGGCTTCAACAGCCGTGGTGTTCGAGTAAAGATTACACATTTTTCCGCACCCATCCTTGCATCACTTCAGCACCTTAACCCGTTTCAGTCAGGTTTTCATCTTGCCTCAAATATCCTCGGGGGAGGCGCGTAGCGCCGGGGGCAGACAGCCCCCATTGCAACTTGATTTTCAAGGTATCAATTATATGCTGGCGTTGCCTCTCGGGGGTCTTAACCCCCGTCATTGGTTGTAAATCCAAAGCTCAGCTTGAATGAAAGGACACTGCATGTCCGACTATATGTCATTGGAACTTCCTCCGGATTATCCCTTCAAGGGGCCCACAACAGCGTCGTGCGTCATACATGCACTCGGCCTGTCACAGGCAGACGCCGCAATATTTTTCTCTGTCAGACGAGACACTATAAAGAAGTGGCAAAGTGGAAAAATGCGAATGCCTGATGACTTGCTCGACAAAGCCGTCGAGAGGTTGGATTTGTTGATGCAGCTCGCCAATGAAATTGCGCAAGATTACGAAGAGCAAGCCCACACAGACAGTGTATCGTTGGCCTACATTGGGCTTCCGACAGTGGAGCAGATGCGACGCGGAATGCTTCCCAGATCGAAAGGTTTCTATGAGACGTTCTTTGGAATGATCATGGCTCGCGCCGATGGGATAGTAATGGCAATTTGCGAACCATCCGACGATATGAATGCCACGAACCTATGGATACCTCGTTTGCTCGAAGAAGATGTAGATTGGTCGCGGGTGGCGCTGGTCGAAGAAGATGAATACTGTGTTCGAGCAGATCATGACTTTTACCGATTCCTCCGAGAACAGTTGAGCAGCCGGAATTTTTCGGCCAGTGGCATTGCAGAATCCACTTGGGAACTGACGAGCGGCGGTCCGTTCTTAGACATTCCTTATCTTCCGGAATGGCTTGGTGAAGCGCCTCCCGAGCTGACCGCCGAGCAACTGTCACTTCTGGACACCCATATCCGTGAGAAGCTACCTGGCTATTGCAAGACCACCGAGGCTCTCCGATC
>CAKZYL010000420.1 GCA_937884705.1 uncultured Roseovarius sp.
GATGGGTCCAGATTTGCGACCATGAAGGGCCATGCGGGGGAGGTGGCCATGGCCACGGAGAGCCAGATGGCGTCGCTTTTCAAATTGTACACCCAATAGGTAACCAAGGCGGTGCCGAGCAGGATCAGTGTCGGTACGAGCGCCATGGCAAGCACGACAAAGGGCAGGTCTTGTTGGCTGGACGCGTTTTGATAGATGGCGAAGCTGCTCCAGGCGCCGAGGGCTGCGAAGAGGCATGTGGCCCCGCCGATGAAGACGATCACGTTGGCCAGAAGCGGACGGCCGGAGAAAGCGTCGGCGAGTGGGTTCATAGCAGTGCCTCGGTCGGCGTGCCTTGATGAAAGTGAAGTTGCCATTGGCCAGAGGTCTTTTGCCAGAGGGATGCGCGGTTGCTCCATTCGCTTTTGCCGCCGCGATGCAGCTCGCAGATATAGGTGACAAGCGTCACATCATCGGTGACGGGGTCGCATGTCAGATTGTGCAATACGGCGGCGATCTTGGCGGCTTCGGAGGTTTCGGGGATGACGTCTTCTCGGGTGTACCGTCGACCCGATCTGCCAAATTCCTGGAAGTCCGCCGAGATGATCCGATCCATATAGTGCGGATCGTACCGGGTCTCAGTGCGCCATAAGCTGTGTTCCAGATGGGATATGTCAGCCGCTTCAACGTTCAAAGTGACCTCCTTTGAGTGGCGGGGTGAACCCCGCCCTACGTAGGACAGGGTTCGCCTGGACTTTCAGGTTACAAATCCATCAACAGTCGCCGTGGATCTTCCAGGGCATCCTTCACCCGCACAAGAAATGTCACCGCGCCTTTGCCATCTACAATGCGGTGATCGTAGCTGAGCGCGAGATACATCATCGGGCGGGCGACGATCTCGCCGTTTACGACCATGGGGCGTTGCTGGATTTTGTGCATGCCGAGGATGCCGGATTGGGGCGGGTTGAGGAGGGGGGAGCTCATGAGTGAGCCGTAGACGCCGCCGTTGGTGATCGTGAAGGTGCCGCCCTGCATTTCGGCCATCGAGAGCTTGCCATCGCGGGCGCGGGCGCCTTTTTCGGCGATCTGTGCCTCAATAGCGGCAAACGACATGGCGTCGGCATCGCGGATCACAGGCACAACGAGGCCCGTTGGCGTGCCGGTGGCGATGCCCATGTGGACGAAGTTCTTGTAGACGATATCGGTGCCGTCGATTTCGGCGTTGACCTCGGGCACCTCTTTCAGAGCGTGGCAGCAGGCCTTGGTGAAGAAGGACATGAAGCCCAGTTTGATGCCGTGCTTTTTCTGGAACGCGTCTTTGTACTGGCTGCGCAGCGCCATCACCTCGGTCATGTCGACCTCGTTATAGGTGGTGAGCATCGCAGCGGTGTTCTGACTGTCTTTCAGACGGCGCGCGATGGTCTGGCGCAGGCGGGTCATCTTCACGCGCTCTTCGCGGGCCTCATCCTCGGCTGCGACGGGCGCCCTCATCTGCGCGGGCATTTGAGCAGGGGCGGGCGCTGGTGCCGGGGTGGCTGCGGCCGCTGCGGCGGCTTTGGCCACGTCCTCTTTCATGATGCGGCCGTCGCGGCCTGTGCCTGTCACCTGATCCGGTGAGAGGCCCTTTTCCGCCATGGCTTTCTGCGCTGAGGGGGCGTGTCCGATGTCTTTGGCTGTGCTGCCGGACGCCGCCGCTGGGGCTGGGGCCGGGTCTGCGGTTTTGGTCGCCGCAGCGCCGCCACTGGTGCCCATTTCGGCGAGCTTGCCGGCAGCCTGGACGGTGTCGCCTTCTTTGGCGAGGATTTTGGTCAGGGTGCCGGCGGCAGGGGCGGGCACTTCGACGGAAACCTTGTCGGTTTCCAGCTCGCAGAGCATTTCGTCGGCCTCCACGCTGTCACCTTCGGCTTTGAACCAGGTGGAGACGGTGGCCTCTGTCACGGATTCGCCCAAGGTCGGGACCATGACGTCTATGGCGTCACCGCCTGACGCTGCGGGGGCGGCCTCGTCGCTCCCGTTCGGGCGCGCCTCGGCGGGACTGTCTGCAGGGTTGGCCGCCGCGCTTGCGGTAGCACCTTCGGTGATCATCGCGAGCAGCGCATCGACGCCCACGGTTTCGCCTTCGGCGGCCACGATCTCGCCCATGGTGCCGGCCACGGGCGAGGGCACTTCGACGGTGACTTTATCAGTTTCCAGCTCGCAGAGCATTTCATCGGCGGCGACAGCATCGCCGGGCGTTTTGAACCAGGTGGCAACCGTCGCCTCCGTGACAGACTCGCCCAAAGTGGGGACGCGTACTTCGGTGCTCATGACTTAACTTCCTTCTGTGCTCAGCGCTGCATCAACAAGTGCAGCCTGTTGGGCTTTGTGGGCGGAGGCCAGGCCCGTGGCGGGCGAGGCGGAGGCCGCGCGGCCTGCATAGACCGCACGGGTGTGTTTGGCTTTGATGCGCGTCAGCACCCATTCGATGTTGGGCTCGATGAAGCTCCAGGCGCCCTGGTTCTTGGGCTCTTCCTGGCACCAGACAATCTCGGCCTT
>CAKZYL010000421.1 GCA_937884705.1 uncultured Roseovarius sp.
TTTTTTGGCATGGACATCAAAGGCAAGTACGGCGTTGGCCTGTGGCGTGAGGCCTGGGACGGGACCACATTGGTCAAGGATGACGACATCGCAGGCATTGATGCTGCGATCAAAGGGCTTCTCGCCTGAAAGGCGCTTTACCCCGCCACAAATCACGGAACAAGGGAACGCAGTATGTCGGATAGAAAAGTAGCAGTGATCACTGGCTCTACCGGAGGCATCGGCGGCGCAATCTCAGAACAGCTCGCAGCAGGCGGTTGGGATCTTGTGCTTGTCAACCGAAGCGCCGAAAAGTCGTCGCGGCAAAAGACGGCCCTGAATACCGCACATCCCGAGGCCAAAGTGGATCTGGTCCAGGTTGACCTCATGGATACGGAACAGATCAAGCGGGCGGCACGTGAGATATTGACGATCCATTCCAGCATCGACGCCCTGTACAACAATTCCGGCGTTTTAACATCGCGGCGCATCATGAGCGCCCAAGGCCACGAATCCAACTACGCCGTAAACACGCTGGCCCCATATGTATTGCTTGAGTGCCTGCGTCCTGCACTGAAACGGGCGACCGCGATGCCAAAAACCATGATCGTCAACACCACATCCTCGGCGCACAATGCCGCGAAGTCACTGGACGTCGACATGTTGTCAGACCCCGCAGACATCGGCGGGCTGACGGGTGTTTACGCAACCACCAAGCTGGCACTGACCACCATGGGCACCGCTCTTGCCCCGGACCTGGAACAGGACGGCATTATGTTGCGTTCAGTTTGTCCGGGCACTGTAGCCACGCCAATGACCAAGACCAGCGATGCAATGCCAGGTATCCTAAAGTTCTTTGTGCCGCTTCTGTTCAACAAGCCTGAAAAGCAGGCGGGCAAAATGATCAATGCCGCGAAACCGGAGAGCTTTGGTGCACGCACCGGCATCTACATCACCAATGGCAAGGAGAAGGCTGCGCCAAAACTCGCGGTCGATGCACACGTTCAGGCGAGCCTTTTGAAGAAACTGTCAGCCGATGCAGCGCTTTGACGGTCGGACCATATCGCGGCGATAGACAATCAGAGCCGTGAAATCTCGCAAAACCAAAACTGAGATTTAGGCATGACCCCAAAAACACTCCAACTCGCCCTCAAAATCGGTGTCAGCGCGCTGACCGCTTTTTACGGCTTTGTGCCTGCGTTTGCGGACTTGAACGAGACGCACTTGCTTAACCCATTGTGGAGCGCACATGCCCGATTTCATGGTGCCTGGTTCCTTGTTTTTGCCGCAGGCGTAGCACTCGTCTCGCTTTACTTGATGTGGTGGCGCGATGAGGTGTTTGTACCTATTTTTCTCGGGCTTATGTTTGCTGTGGGATTCTGGATCGCCACAGTCTTTGGCCCTGCATACGGCGGTGCACTTGTAGACCCCAACGGTCATACACATACGATTGCTGGCGTCGAGACCAACATGTTCCTGTTTTCGGTTGTTACGACGCTGTTGATCGCGGCACTTGGTCTTGCCGTCTGGATTTGGCGCGGCAAGAGCTGAAACGAACGCTCGGGCAGATATCTAACTCTTCATGAACAATCAGCGCGCATGGGATGCGCGGCAGCTGCGCTTTATCGAACCAAAGGGAATGTGTCAGGCTAGCCTTACACCCTAACCTGGCAAGAGGTTTCTCATGACCCGTTCGATCCTTCTCGCAGCGATCGTTTCTGTAAGTGCGCTTGGCACGGCCTTCGGGCAAGACATCGCAGAAACCGATCCCTACGCACCTTACCCGTTCGCTCAGATCACCGATGACATCCGATATCCCGCCGCGCAGCCACCCGCAGGCACGGTCAGCCGGCACGGTGAAATCGAATACTTGGCCAACAATGTGTTCGGCACGCATTGGTACGTGGAAGCCAACGCGGCCGTCTGGCATTTCGTCACCGCTGGAGACCCAAAAGATGAGGTTATCCTGTTTGTCCACGGGCACCCCGACACTTGGTGGTCGTGGCACGAAGTGATGTCATATCTGGCCGACGACTTCTACGTCATAGCCGTCGACACACTGGGATATGGCCAATCCGACAAACGCCTGGACCTTGATCTGACATACGGCGGCGTGGCCACAGGGGTCGCGGCCTTTATGACCGAAATTGGCGTTGAGAACTTCAATCTCGTTGGCCACGATAGAGGGTCCGTCATTGGCGATCACATGGTCGCCCAAGAGGACGTTAATCCGCGCATCCTCGCTTACCTGCGGATGCAACAATCAGCCGACAAGCCACACGGATTGCCGCGGCCGAACCACGAGGCGATGACAGACATCGCGTTTCACACGCAACCCAATTTCATGCGGGACCTCTTCGAGAGCGACTATTTTTCGGTTGAGATGAGCGAAGAGCATTTGGCGCGTGCCGCTTGGGAATATGGGTTTGAAGGCACGGCTGCAGCTGCTGCTGTCCGGTACTCCGATGCAAGTTTTGACAAGGAACTTGAGTTCAGACTTGCCGAAGTTTTCCCACGCATGACCATGCCAGTGGTCTTTATGCAAGGCCAGCATGACCCCGGACAGCGGCCAGAAGAATACTGGGAAACGGCTGACAAGGTGCCTGATGGCGCAGTTCTGATCGTCGACGCGAACCACTTCATCCAGGCCGAAAAGCCGGAACTCGTCGCTGACGCGGCCCGAGACTTGTTCGACTGACCACACTCAGCTCGGAGTGCTTCCGGTCTGTGTCGCATAAACGGCACAAGCTTCCAGCCGTCCGACCCCAATCCGGCGAAATAGCTAAACGAGGACATCATGACCCCTAAAATACTCTGCATATCGGCGATGTTACTAGCGTCCACGCTCAGCGCGACGGCGCAGGACAATGACCCATTTGCTCCGCCCACACGATCACAGGATCAGGGTTTCATTTACCGCAACACCATTCCTCAGGGCTTTG
>CAKZYL010000422.1 GCA_937884705.1 uncultured Roseovarius sp.
TGACAAGATTGAGAAACTGGTGGCGATTGAAGGGCTCGGCCCATCGCCGAAAATGAAATAGAACATGAACGGTGAGGGGTTCGTGCGCCGCAGGGACCGGTAGAGAGAGAAGGGCGGCTGGCGGAAGCTCTGGCTCCAGCGTTGCGAGGGGACTACTTGAAAAATGTCGCCTGCTTTGATGTAATCCTTGGCTTTTTCCACCGCGCGCTTGTAGCCCTCATGGGTGAAATTGGAGATCGGTGGCGCATCCTCTTCGGGCTCACCAAGGGTGCGCGAGGTTTGCGGTAGGGCACGATCGAGATCGCGCACCGCGTCCATCACCCGTTCTGCGGCCTGGGCATAAGCGGACCGTGCCGAGAGACCGGAGGACACCCAGGCAGGCGCCACCACGGTGACATCGCCTTTCACCCCGTCCAGCACCGCCACCACCGAGGGCCGCATCATCACCGCATCGGGCAGGCCGAGCGGATCGGGGTTCACATCCGGCAGATGTTCGACCAGGCGGATCATGTCATAGCCCAGATACCCAAAGAGCCCGGCACTTGCCGCGGGCAGGTCTGGCGGCAGATTGATGCGGCTTTCGTTGATCAGTTGGCGCAAGGATGTGAGCGGATCTTCTTCAACAGAAACAAAGCTTTCGCTGTCAAACCTCGCCTCGCGATTGATCCGGGCAGAGGTATCATGACATTGCCAGATCAAATCCGGTTTCATGCCGATGATTGAATACCGGCCGCGCACCTCTCCGCCCGTGACGGATTCGAGCACAAACGCGTCCCGCGCGGCGCCGGTCAGCTTCAGCATCAGAGAAACGGGCGTGTCCAGATCGGCGGCCAGGCGGGCGAAGACCACCTGATTTTCACCCGCCTCATAGCCTCCGGCGAAGGCTTCAAATGAGGGTGTCAGCTCCAAACTTGTCGGCTCCTCAGTTGAAATTCGCGTGCACGGCGTTGATGGCCTGAAAATCAAGATCCACCCCGGCGCGTTCACGAAAATCATCGGCAACCAGGCTGAAGATATCCTGTGAAATGCCAGTGGCGGCTTGATTTTCCAGGATCTGCTGAAGCTGCGTCAGTTCCTCATCCTCTGGATCGGGCGGGCTCACTTCGGTCAGTTTGAGGGCGTAAACGCGGCCGTCCCCTTCGATGAGCCGGGCTGTCCCCGGCGCCATTTCAAAGACAATCTCAACGAACTCAGGCGGCGTCGCCCCGCCCAGTGACCGCCGCGTCACGGTCTGAGTGGCGTCGACAGTCAGCCCGACCTCTTCAAAGCTCTCGCCTCGACCAAGACGGTCCACCAGAGGCTCGGCGATCTGGCGCAGTTCATCCACCACGCTTTGGGCCGTCCAGCTTTGCTCCACCGCCTCGCGGACCTCTTCAAACGGCTGCAGGGTTGGCGGCACCACCTCATCGAGGCGCAGCGCGAAGATCCCACCATCATCCAGCGTCACGATCTCGGGGAAGTCATTCTCGGACACGCTGGACGCGGCACTGCGAAACTCGGCATAGCCTGCGATGTCATTGACCACGCTGACATACCAATCGATTGTGCCCAGTTCGAGTTCCGTCTCTTCGGCCACATCTTCCAGCGTTGCTCCACCGGCGAGGAGATCATCCACCGTGTCGATCAACTGATTGATCACGCGGCGGGCGCGGTCCGCGGCCAGATCCTCTCGCAACATCGGGGTTGCCTCTTCGAACGTGGTTTCCTGTGCGGCCAGAATGGCATTCACACGGAAAAGAGCAGGCCCAAGCGAGGTGGGCAGAGGCCCAACAACGTCGCCAATACCGGCGGCAAAAATGGGATCTGCATTCTCGCCCAACGCATCACGATCCAGATCGCCCAAGTCGATATCGACAAGCGCAAGGCCGCGCTCTTCCACGACCTCTTCGAATGTCGCCTCGCCTGCATCGATGCGGTCTTTTGCGGCGTTCAAATCCTCCTCATTGCCGAAGATCAGCCGCTCCACCAGCCGACGCTCAGGCAGGTTAAACACATCAATCGCGTCATCATAGGCGTCGCGAAGGGCATCCTCATCCACCTCGACGCTGTCGAGGATCATCGTCGGGGTGAGCCAGGCATAGGTGATGCGTTTGGCCTCTGGGATTGTGAAAAGTTCTGCGTTTTCAGTGTGAAAGGCCTGCAGCTCTGCGTCCGTCGGAACCGGCAGCCCTGTGGTGATGTCTGAGCGATCCAGCAAGGACCAGGAGACGTCGCGCCGTTCGCCGAGATATCCTGTCACTGTTTCAGAATAGGCTTGCGGGACGTTGACCCCCGCGATGACAGAGGCCTGAAGAATGCTGCGCGCGGTATCGGCGCGGACGTCTTCTTCAAACTGGCCTTCGGTCAGGCCGGCATTTTCGAGGCCAAACCGATAGACATCGCGGTCAAAATTCCCGTCGAGCCCGTGGAATTGCGACATGGTCAGGATTTCGGCGCGCAGGTTGTCATCGCCGATAGAGACCCCGAGCGCGCGGGCTTCGGCGTCAAAGGCGGCTTGCGCGATCAGGGTCGCCAGCACGCGGTCATCAAGCTCAATGTCCTGCGCCCGCGCAAAACTGATGGGTTCACCCGTCCGTTGGGCGTAGGCGCGCAGCTCTTGTTGCAGGCCGCTTGCATAGTCTTGCGTGCCAATATCAACGTCACCGACCGATCCGATGGACCGGATTGATCCGCCGAAATTTGAGGCTCCGAACCCACCCAAAGCAATGATGAGAAGACCCATGAGGACCCACATGACAGGGTTTGATTTCTTGGCCATCGGTAATGCTCGCGCGTAGAATAAAGTTTCCCGGTTTGTCTATGCGCTGTGGGATGCGCTCGCAAGGGGCGAGGGCAGGGAAGAGAGCCGTTCAAACAAGGTTTTGATGCCGCGCCTGTCAATGTTGGCAAAGGCAATGCGCAACTCAGACGGCGCACGCGGGTCACCCTCGGGATAAAACATTGTGGCCGGCAGCAGCAGAACGCCTGCGTCTTTGACCAAAGCGGGGGCCAGATCGCCTGATGACATATCAAACGGGTGTCGAACATAGGCAAAAAACGCGCCCAGGCCCTGCAGCTCCCAGCCTTGTGCGGCCATCATCGGCCAATAGTCTTCGATGGCGGCGCGACGGTCGAGGATTTCAGCCCTCTCTCCGGCGCACCACTGTGCCATGTTTTGCAAACCCCAGAGGGCCGCGATCTGGCCCAGCTGATTAGGGCAGATGGCCACGGTATCGAGGAACTTTTCCACCTCGAACAGCATGCCTTGGTCGGCGACGATGGCGCCCACGCGGTGTCCGGTCAGGCGAAACGCCTTGGAAAAGGAATAGAGATGGATCAGCGTCTTGGACCAGTCTGGATCCTCGAAGAGCGCATGCGGCGCGCCTGTGCGGCTGTCGAAATCGCGGTAGGTTTCGTCGATCACCAGCTTGATCCCGCGGGATTGGGCGAGCCGGTAAAAGCGCATGACCAGATCGGCTGGATACTCCAAGCCGCCGGGGTTGTTTGGCGTCACCAGAACAATGGCGCGTGTGCGGTCGGTGATCAGCGTCTCTGCGCGGTCAGGATCAGGCAGCAGATCCGTGCCTGTGGCCAAAGGAACCGTGTTGATCCCCGACATGTCCAGCCACATTTTATGATTGAAATACCAAGGGGTTGGCAGGATCACCTCATCCCCTTCGGAGCAGAGCGCCGCCACCGCTCCGCAAAACGCCTGATTGCAGCCCGAGGTGATTGCCACCTGACTGTCCGAGATATCGCCCCCATAGGCGACCTGCCACTGTGATGCAATTTCAGCGCGCAGTTCTGGCAGACCCAGGACGGGGCCGTAAAGATGCGCCTCCGGCGTCATCAGCGCGGCCTCAGAAATGACCTTGCGCAACGGCTCTGGCGGGGGATCTGCTGGCGCGGCCTGGCTTACATTTATGAGCGGCCTTTCGGGCGTGAACGTGACCCCGTCCATCCAGCGCCTTGCGGCCATGACGGGCGGGGGGAATGTGTTTGCGGTACGAGAATGCGCGGTCATCACGTGCCTCGATAAGGTTCGACATATTGCAAGGCCAGATCCCAGGGAAAGAAGATCCAGGTGTCTTGGCTGACTTCTGTGACAAAGGTCTGCACGCGATCCCGACCGGCAGGTTTGGCATAGACTGTGGCGACATGGGCTTTGGGCATCAACTCTCGCACCACATCCAGCGTGCGACCGGTGTCGACAAGATCATCCACCACCAGCACACCGTCGCCATCGTCCATGAGCGCGGCATCCGGTGCTTTGATCACCACGGGCGCGCTTTGGGTTTGGTGATCGTAGGACTTGATGGAGATCGTATCCACCGATCTGATATCGAGCTCACGGGCCACGATCATCGCAGGCGCCATGCCCCCTCGGGTGATCGCCACCACGGCGCGCCAGCCATCTTCCGGCGTTTCTCCCTGCAACCGCCATGCCAGAGCGCGCGCATCACGGTGCAGCTGATCCCAGCTGACATGAAATCCTTTCTCATGGGGGAGGCGATCAGTGTTCATGCAGGTCTCCTAGCGAGAGAGCAAAAGGCGCACACCAAGCGCACCCAGGATGGCGGCGGTGCAGCGGTCAATGACCGGTTTCGCGGCAAGGTAGCGTGTGCGGATCACGCCGGTGGACAATAAAAACGCCAAGGCTGGCTGCACAACAAGTTCTACCGCGAGATGATTGAGAAATATGATGGATTTTTCTGCACCCGTCAGATCTGCCGGGAAAATCACCACGATCACCGCGGCTGCAAAGAACACGGATTTCGGGTTGGCCAGATTGATCAGGATACCCGCCAGAAAAGCGCGCTCATGGGATGCCTTGGGCGCGCTCTGTTCTATAGGGCTGCGGGCATGCCGCCATGTCTGGATTGCAATCCAGATGAGATAAAACGCGCCCAGGGTTTTGAGAACGACATAGGCCCAGGGAAAGACGGAAAAGATCCCGCCGAGGCCCAAGAGCGCGGCAAGCGTCCAAAGCGCAGCCATGAACGCAAGACCCGCACCCGTGACAATCCCCGCCGCGCGCCCCTGTGTCAGCGTGGTCTTGATCAGATAAAGCAGCGAGGGGCCCGGGCTCGCGATGGCCGCCAAAAGCGCGACATTGAATGCGATCAAATGCGCAAACTCCACCGCTTAGCTCTTTTCAATGTCGGGCGCGTCGACCGCTTTCATACCCACAATGTGATAGCCCGAATCCACGTGCAACACCTCGCCCGTGGTGCCGCTACCCAGATCCGAAAGCAAAAAGAGCGCAGAATTGCCGACGTCTTGAATGGTGACGTTGCGGCGCAGGGGCGAGTTCAACTCGTTCCACTTTAGGATATAGCGAAAATCGCTGATGCCATTTGCGGCGAGCGTTTTGATCGGCCCGGCGGATACGGCGTTTACACGGATGTTCTGTTTGCCCAGGTCTTCGGCCAGATACATCACGGAGGCTTCGAGCGCGGCTTTTGCCACGCCCATGACATTGTAATTCGGGATCACCTGTTCGGCGCCGTAATAGGTCAGTGTCAACAGCGAGCCGCCATCTGGCATGATCTTTTCGGCACGCTGGGCCACGGCTGTGAAGGAGTAGACCGACACGTTCATCGTCATGGTGAAATTGTCCTGGCTGGTGTCAACATACCGGCCGCGCAGCTCTGATTTGTCAGAAAATCCAATGGCATGGACCAGAAAGTCTATCTTGCCCCAGGTGTCCACGATGTTTTGGAAACAGGCATCCATTGAGGCTGCGTCGCTCACGTCGCAGTCGAAAAGTTGCGTGACACCCAGTTGCTCCGCCAAAGGTTCAACGCGCTTGCGGAACGCGTCTCCGACATAGGAAAAGGCCAGCTCGGCGCCTTCGTCAGCGCAGGCTTTGGCGATGCCCCACGCGATGGATTTGTCATTGGCAAGCCCCATAATGAGCCCGCGCTTCCCCGCCATCAATCCATTCGCCATGCTTCACCCTTGACCCATCTGCCTTGTCGCTCTCCTTTAGACAATCGCCCATGCCTCATCAAGACTTTGGCGGTTTCGAGCCGATTTGGGACATTCCTCTTGATCTTGTGTCAGCGGAACTTGCCGTCGCGCTCGCGTTGTTCTAGGTGATCTTTTCGAACGGGCAAAAAGACAGTGAAATGACACGAGACGGTATATTTGCGGGTGACGATCCCTTTGAGATCGCAAAAGGCTGGTTGGTCGAGGCGGAACAGTCTGAAATCAACGATCCAAACGCCATGGCGTTGTCCACAGTGGATGCCGATGGTCTTCCCAATGCGAGGATGGTTCTTCTCAAAGGGATTACCGAGACGGGTTTTTGGTTTTTTACCAATTACGAGTCCAAAAAAGGGCAAGAGCTTGCTCACAATAGCAAGGCAGCGGGTGTGCTGCATTGGAAGTCTTTGCGGCGTCAATTGCGCGTGCGCGGCAACGTCATCAAGGAAGACGGCCCAGAAGCTGACGAATACTATGCAACCCGATCTTTGAAGAGCAGATTGGGCGCTTGGGCGTCAGAACAGTCTCGCCCGCTGAAATCTCGAACGGACTTGATGGCAAAGGTGGCGAAAATCACCGCAACGAAGGGGCCGAGCCCGTCTCGGCCACCATTTTGGGGTGGTTTTCGGATTGAGCCCGTAGAGATCGAATTTTGGGCAGATGGGGCGCATCGACTGCACGATCGGTTCGTATGGCGGCGTAAAGCGGTTGAAAACAAATGGGAAATATCTCGGTTGAACCCGTGAAATTCACGTTACGCAAAATGCAAAGCCCTGAAATTGTAATGTTTTTTTCTTGCCTCGGTCCTTTAAAAAGGTCTAGAAAAAAAAGGGGCGATGTGGATGGGAATGTCGTTTGTGACTGATGAAAAAGGCCGAGCACAGCGCATCTATGGCCGGGTTAAGTGGTTTGATCCGGTCAAAGGTTTCGGGTTTGTTGTAACCGAAGAGGGCGGCCCGGACATCTTGCTGCATGCCAACGTGCTGCGGAACTTCGGACAGAGCTCTGTTGCCGATCATGCTGGTATTGATGTCGAGGTGCAGCACACGCAACGCGGAATTCAAGCAACAGAAGTCTTCGCGATCGACCCGCCTGAGGGCGAAGCGACGGCAGAGCTTGCCGATATTGACCATGTGGACCTGGAAACCCTGCGCGATGCGCCGCTCGAACCGGCACGGGTGAAATGGTTCGACAAAGGAAAGGGGTTTGGCTTTGCCAACACCTTTGGTCGCGACGAGGATGTCTTTATTCATGTCGAGGTCTTGCGGCGCTCGGGTATGGCCGATCTGCAATCCGGAGAGGCACTTGCCATCCGCGTCATAGAGGGTAAGCGTGGCCGCATGGCGACAGAGGTGTGCGGATGGGAAAGCGCGGTACGCGACGAGGACTGACTAGCCTTGCCCTATTGATTTGCATTGGTGCGCCCTTGGCAGGGCACGCAGCCTGTCGCGGTGACGCGGTTCAGGTGAAAGGGGATTGGGGTCAGGCGCAGTTCAGCGTGGATGTAGCAGATGACAACGAGGAACGCGGGCAGGGCCTGATGTTTGTGGAGAGCATGCCGCAGAGTGCGGGCATGCTCTTTATATATGAGCATCCGCAAACCACGCGGTTCTGGATGAAAAACACGCTCATATCGCTCGACATGATTTTCGCCGACGAGACGGGGACCGTGCAGAAAGTGCATGAGAACGCAGTGCCGTTGTCAGAACGCTTGATCAATGGCGGCCGCGAGATCCAGTATGTACTGGAGGTCAACGGCGGCATTGCTGCGCGGTTTGGGATTGGCCCCGGCGACGTACTTCGACATCCCGGCATCGGGCAAGACGCCGCGGCATGGCCGTGTTAGCACTTTCCTTTGCTGCGAATCCTCGGTAGAGACACACTCGGTTCGGGGCGTGGCGCAGTCTGGTAGCGCACCTGTTTTGGGTACAGGGGGTCGTGAGTTCGAATCTCGCCGCCCCGACCACTTTTCATCGATATCTGGTGCAAGAGATCCGCGTCACTGGCGACAACAGGGTCGTGTTTTGAGCGCAACAGTTGCCCGCCTTGCGCCGTTGGCAGGCAAGATCAAAACTTTTTTTTCGACCCTGTGACCGCTTTTTTTGATCTTGGTGTCCCATATGGGCCTGTGGATAGTTGATCGATGCTCATCTGTCTTGGTCGGCTTAACTTGACTGGTTTAAAGGGAGATTTCTGCTTTCGGAAAACGCCGCAGCCGGAATGTAACACTTCTGTGAATCACTGCGCTGTGCCCTTTGGGTGCCGTAACGGAACACGTCAATGAATTTTTGGTCGAGAATTTAAAATAAATGCGTTGACCACCTATGGGCACATACGCCACTTTGTAGGTCACGGTCGCAACGACACAAGATATAGTGTTGACGGCCGTATAGGCAGGGACGCCCCGACTACGCTGGATAGTTCACGTGAGGACGCTGGTCTTGTGGCACCACTGATGGTGGAGCGGACCGGCAGCGGGGTGTTTTGTCGATAAAAAGGGCCGGGTCAAATGGACTGTTTGATCTAGAAAACGAAGGCTGAAATACGGGGCTCAGCAAATGAAAATTGAAAGAAAGTTTACCAAGGCAGGTCAGGATGCATATGCGGAACTGGCGTTTGTGACGACGAGTTCAGAAATCCGCAATCCGGATGGTACTATTGTATTTAAGTTGGACGATGTTGAAGTCCCAGACAGTTGGAGCCAGGTCGCAAGCGATGTGATCGCCCAGAAGTATTTCCGCAAAGCAGGCGTCCCAATCAAACTGAAAAAGGTTAAAGAGTCTGGGGTTCCAGAGTTCCTGTGGCGGTCTGTCCCTGCGTCCAAGACAACACAGACCGGCGGTGAGACTTCCTCCAAGCAGGTGTTTGATCGTCTGGCAGGCGCCTGGGCCTATTGGGGCTGGAAGGGCGGCTACTTCTCAACAGAAGAAGACGCACGGGCCTATTATGATGAGATGCGGTTCATGCTGGCCCGTCAGATGGGCGCGCCGAACTCTCCCCAGTGGTTCAACACCGGCCTGCATTGGGCCTACGGCATCGACGGCCCAAGCCAAGGGCACTATTACGTAGATTTTGAAAGCGGTGAGCTGACCAAATCGTCTTCCGCTTACGAGCACCCGCAACCCCATGCGTGCTTTATCCAATCCGTGGCAGACGATCTCGTCGGTGACGGTGGAATCATGGACCTGTGGGTGCGCGAAGCCCGGCTCTTTAAATACGGATCCGGGACAGGCACGAACTTCTCCTCCCTGCGTGCCGACGGGGAAGCCCTATCGGGTGGCGGCAAGTCAAGCGGTCTGATGGGCTTCCTCAAGATCGGGGACCGGGCGGCGGGTGCCATCAAATCTGGTGGTACCACGCGGCGCGCGGCCAAGATGGTCATTTGCGACGCCGACCACCCCGACATTGAGGAGTTTGTGGGCTGGAAAGTGAAGGAGGAGCAAAAGGTTGCCTCCATCGTCGCCGGCTCCAAAATGCACGAGGCCAAGCTCAATGACATTTTCGCGGCCATTCGCGAATGGGATGGCAGCGTGGAGGATGCGGTCGACGCGTCCAAAAACGCCAGCCTGAAACCCGCGATCCGGGCTGCGAAAGCGGTGTCGATCCCTGAGACGTATATCAAGCGCGTCCTGGATTACGCCAAGCAAGGCTATGACAGCATTGAGTTCCCGACATATGACACCGATTGGGATTCTGAGGCCTATGCGTCGGTGTCTGGGCAAAACTCCAACAACTCCATCCGTGTCACTGACGCGTTCCTCAAGGCCGTCGAAAATGACGACGACTGGGCGCTAATCAATCGCACGGACGGGTCGGTTGCCAAGACGATCAAGGCGCGCGACCTGTGGGAAGATGTAGGCCACGCCGCCTGGGCCTGCGCCGATCCCGGCATTCAGTTTCACGACACCATCAACGACTGGCACACTTGCCCTGAAGAAGGTGAGATCCGCGGATCAAACCCCTGTTCTGAATACATGTTCTTGGATGACACGGCGTGCAACCTGGCATCCATGAACCTGCTCACGTTCTACGATGACGCCACATTCGCGGCGCAGGACTACATGCACGCGACACGTCTTTGGACGCTGACCCTGGAGATCTCTGTGCTGATGGCGCAGTTTCCCTCCAAAGAGATTGCGCAAAACAGCTATGACACCCGCACTTTGGGGCTTGGCTATGCCAATATCGGCGGTCTGCTGATGAACATGGGCTACAGCTACGACTCCGATGAGGGTCGGGCGCTCTGTGGCGCGTTGACAGCGATCATGACGGGTGTGGCCTATGCAACCTCCGCTGAGATTGCCGGAGAGGTTGGCACATTCCCGGCCTATGCCAAGAACAAAGACCACATGCTGCGCGTTATCCGCAATCACCGCACAGCCGCCTATGGCGCGACGGAAGGATATGATGCGCTGTCCACGGCACCGGTGCCGCTCGATCATGCCAATTGCCCGGACACACGCCTCGTCGATCTTGCCATGGCGAGCTGGGACGAAGCGCTGAAGCTCGGTGAGCAGCACGGCTATCGTAACGCTCAGTCCACCGTGATTGCGCCGACCGGCACGATCGGTCTGGTCATGGACTGCGATACAACCGGGATTGAGCCCGACTTTGCCTTGGTGAAGTTCAAGAAGCTGGCCGGTGGCGGCTACTTTAAGATCATCAACCAGTCGGTGCCGTCTGCCTTGGAAACCTTGGGGTACGGATCTGCTCAGATCGAAGAGATCGTGAGCTACGCTGTTGGCCACGGGACAATCGGCAACGCACCGGGCATCAATCACACCTCCTTGGCAGGGCACGGATTTGGCCCGGCGGAGCTTGAGAAGGTGGACAACGCGGTTGGCTCGGCCTTCGACATCCGGTTTGTGTTCAACCAGTGGACGCTGGGGGAAGAGTTCTGCAGCGGCGTTCTGGGCATCCCGGCGGCCAAGCTGACGGACCCCACCTTCGATATGCTCGCGCATCTTGGATACTCCAAGGCAGAGATTGACGCCGCCAATGACCATGTCTGCGGCACGATGACCCTCGAGGGGGCGCCGCATCTCAAGGAAGAGGACTACGCCGTCTTCGACTGTGCCAACCCGTGTGGCAAGAAGGGCAAACGGTTCCTGTCTGTCGACAGCCACATCACCATGATGGCCGCGGCACAGAGCTTTATCTCGGGCGCGATCTCCAAGACGATCAACATGCCCAATGACGCGACCATCGAAGATTGCCAGAAGGCCTATGAGAAGAGCTGGTCGCTGGGTGTGAAAGCCAACGCGCTCTATCGCGATGGCTCCAAGCTCAGCCAGCCGCTTGCGGCCGCCCTTGTGGAGGATGACGAAGAGGCGGCAGAGGTTCTGGAAACTGGCACGCCGCAACAAAAGGCCGAGGTTCTGGCCGAAAAGATCGTTGAGAAGGTTATCAGCAAGTATGTGGCACGGACGCATCGTGAGAAAATGCCCGATCGCCGCAAGGGCTACACCCAGAAGGCCATGGTGGGTGGGCACAAAGTGTATCTGCGGACCGGTGAATACACGGACGGCTCGCTTGGTGAGATCTTCATCGACATGCATAAGGAAGGCGCAGGCTTCCGCGCGATGATGAACAACTTCGCCATCGCGGTGTCGGTTGGTCTGCAATACGGTGTGCCGCTGGAAGAGTTCGTTGATGCCTTCACCTTCACCAAGTTTGAGCCATCGGGCATGGTGCAGGGCAACGACTCGATCAAGAACGCGACGTCGATCCTTGACTATATATTCCGGGAATTGGCGGTGAGCTATCTCGATCGCACGGATCTGGCCCATGTAAAGCCAGAGGGCGCAGCCTTCGACGATCTGGGACGCGGCGAAGAAGAGGGCGTGTCCAACATCTCGGAAATGAGTGATGGTGCCGCGGCCAAGTCTTTGGAAGTGCTGAAACAAATCAGCTCGACCGGCTATCTGCGCAAACGTTTGCCCCAGGAATTGGTCGTGCTGAATGGGGGACAGTCCGAGGACGGTGCAGGCATCATTGGTGGAGCGATGGGAGCAACCGCGTTGAGCGGTGCAGCCGACCCTGAAGTCGCCTTGCAAACCCTTGTGCCGGAGACGTCCAATGACAAGGCGTCAGCAGACCCTGTTCTCTCGGGCGCCTCATCTCTCTCAGCCGCCGCCGTGGATCGCGCAACAATTGCGCGTATGCAAGGCTATGAAGGCGAGGCCTGTGATGAGTGCGGTCACTACACGATGGTGCGCAACGGGACTTGCTTGAAATGCAACACGTGCGGCGCGACCAGCGGGTGTAGCTAAGGCATCGCATCCCCTGGGGGGTGCGTAGGGGTACCGTGGCCACCCAATAGGCCCGGACCCCGACGACATAGAAGAGACACGGGGCGGGTGCGCTCGCCCCCTGACGGCGCTCAGGCCGCAGGCAGAAACCGGGCGGTATAGTAACGGAGCTTGAGTGGCGAAACTTTTTCGGGGGGCTACGGCCCCCCGTTTTTCGTTTTGGCTGCAGCTGTCGTCCAAGCATGTCGCCAGTGTTCAACCGGCTGGGCGCTATGCCTCGTTTGGTCGGACGAACTGAGCCGAGAACCCTACATTGTAGGCGTGGAACTCGCCTTCAGGGGCTATGACAAGATCGGTTATGTTGGCGTTGTGGAAATCATCTTTCGTTTCCGGGTTTTCCACCTGCAGACTGACGATGACGGCACCATCTTCCCGGCCCATAAGCTTGAAATCATACTCAACGACTTTGTCGTAGCAGGTGATCTCGCCACCGGTGACAATAAGGGACGCGGTCGGGTCGCCGGCGTCTATCCACTCGCCCTGCATCTCAGGTGGTAGGGGAGTGTCGCGGTCAAATCTCTGCATTCTGGCCTCTGGAATTGGGACTGGTTCTGATCAAGCAAGCACGAACCAAAACGACGTCGCGCATCAGCCTTTGGCCAATTCCGTCAACAAACGACGGGCTTCCAGCTTGGGGTGCACAAGCGCTTCGCGATCCTCACCGGGGAAGAATCGCGCACGCGTGGCGGTGGGCATCGGTTGTGGCGCGAGGATTTGCACATGCGGCCCTGTCTTAACGGTCTCAGCCTGCCAACTGTGCGCCAACTGGATCTGTGCGGCCTTTGACGCCCCGTAGGCCCCAAAGAATTTACCCTGCGCCCCGCTATCCTCGAAAAACACCGCATGCCCGTCGGCGCCCAAAAGCGGCGCGACAAAGGTGATCAGTTGCGATGTGGCCTCGACATTCACTTTCATAGAGCGCGTGAAGTCTTTGGGATCAATGTGATTTGCGGGCGCAAGCGGGGCTGCGTGAACGGCCGTGTGCAACCAAAGATCAAGCTTGCCCCATCGATCAAAGATGGACCGGCAGAGTTGCGCCATGGCAGAAGTTTCCGTGATGTCCATGGGCGCAAGCGTTGCTGAGCCGCCTCTGGCCTGGATCAGATCATCGATCTCTTCCAAGGCGCCTGTTGTGCGACCGACGGCGACAACATGATGGTCCGGCACCAGTGCCTCTGCGAATCCGGCGCCAAGTCCTCTCGACGCGCCTGTGATCA
>CAKZYL010000423.1 GCA_937884705.1 uncultured Roseovarius sp.
AAATGATGCCGAGCTACAATAAGAAGTTTGAGTTGTCTGTCGAAGACATTGATCTGATTGAAGCGGCTTTGCGTGCCAAAAAGCATGATTTGTCCGAGCAGGCCCATGAAAAGACCTGCGCTGAGCGTGAGACTGTTCTGATTTGCCACGAAACGGCGGAGAAAGTCCGCTCTATCCATGACCTTTTGGGACGGATTCACAATCAAAAGGTATTTTATCGTCCGCAACGGCAAACCTATGTGAGCGGATGACAGACGCAACAGGAACCTGCGGCCGGTCGCCATTGTACCTGTGAGTATGCGTCTGTGTGCATTTGTACGCAAATGTTCACTGCAACATACTGAAAAAATTACATTTTTTATGTTGTGCTGCCGCATGGGTGGGACTACCTTGAGCATGCGCGGTGATGGGCCGTGCAGGTGAGTTGGGCAGTCAAAGCAGGATCAGTGGGACATGGAAACCTACAAAAACAACGTCCGTGGGGCGGGCACAGACCGCCAGAGTGAAGCAGAAGTCGACACGTCTGAACCGGATGCGTCGGTTTGGGCGTCTGCGGCACAGAGGCGACGCGGCGGGCAAATCGGCGATGGATTGCTGCACAATATCGAGATGCGCGTCGGGTCGATCGCCTAGGGCGCACCACCCGAGCCTCTAAGCGAAACCCTCTTGATTAATTGAAGAGAGTTCGGCCATCTGTCACCCGGATATCAGGCGGGGTGATATGGCTGACGCGCAATTCTTAGAGGGGCCAAACGGACGGCAACTAGCCTATGCGAAGACCGAGGGTCGCGGGCCCGGGATCGTTTTTCTGGGCGGGTTCAAATCGGACATGGCCGGGACCAAGGCGCTCTATCTTGAGGATTGGGCGCGGTCTACCGGGCGCGCGTTTTTGCGGTTCGATTACTCGGGCCATGGGCACTCCTCAGAGGCGTTTCCAGATGGCTCTATCGGTGATTGGGCCGCGGATGCGTTGGCCGTGCTAGGCGAGCTCACAGAAGGACCACAGATCTTGGTGGGCTCTTCTATGGGGGGCTGGATCTCGTTGCTGGTCGCCCGTGATATGCCGGACCGTGTGGCGGGCCTCGTCACGATCGCTGCAGCGCCGGATTTTACCGAAGATAGCATGTGGGCGGGGTTTGACGCGGACCAGCGCGCCACGCTTGACGCGGACGGGCAGGTTGCGCTGCCATCCGATTATGGCGAGCCTTACATCATCACCAAACGCCTCATTGAAGATGGACGAGACAATTTGGTGCTGCGTAGCGAGTTAAAATTACCTTTTCCTGTCAGATCCTTGCAGGGCACGGCTGATGCTGACGTAGACATGTCCGTGGCGTTGCGATTGTTGGATCATGCGCAATCCCCTGACATGCGGCTGACGCTGGTGGATGGTGCGGATCACCGCTTTTCCGATCCTGACTGTCTGGCGGCCATGACAGATGCTATCGAAGAGGTGCTCACCCGGATT
Organism: uncultured Roseovarius sp.; assembly: GCA_937884705.1. Lineage (GTDB taxonomy): Bacteria > Pseudomonadota > Alphaproteobacteria > Rhodobacterales > Rhodobacteraceae > Roseovarius. The sequence goes on from CAKZYL010000423.1 coordinate 1,469, forward strand.
GGGGCGTGGTGATGCAAAGACTGCTGCGCGTCGCGTGGGGTTTTTTGTTGAGCTTTGTGGCGCTTTTCGCCTTGGTGATGATCTTTGGGCCGCGAGAGCCCTTGGAGCCCGAAATAGGATTTGACCGCAATGCGTTAAAGGACGGCGTTGATGCATATTTCAACCTGCAGGAAGGCCGTTTTCCTGACATTCGGCCAGGCCTTGAAAAGCGCGTGGTGTGGCGCGGATTGACGGAAGTGCCCACAGATCTGGCGATCGTCTACGTCCATGGTTTCACCGCCAGCCTGCAAGAGCTGCGCCCGGTGCCGGATGTGATTGCCGAAAGCCTGCAGGCAAATCTGGTGTTCACCCGGCTGCGCGGTCACGCCCGCGACAGCGCCGCGCTCGGCAACGCGCGGGCCAGCGAGTGGCGCGAGGATCTCAACGAAGCGCTGGCGGTGGCGCGGCACGTGGGCCGGGATGTTGTGATTATTGCGACATCGACCGGGGCCAGTTTGGTCGTGGCGGCGGCGGCAGAGGCGCCGGAGGAGATGGACCGTGTGAAAGGCCTCGTGCTCGTCTCTCCAAATTTTGGCCTGGCAGATCCCAGAGCGGCGGCCCTGCACCTGCCTGCGGGCCGGTATTGGCTGCCTTGGCTGATTGGTCGTCAGCAGGGGGCAGAGCCCCAAAACCCGCGAGAGGCCAATTTCTGGACATCCCCGTATCCCACAACCGCGCTTTTCCCCATGGCGGCCATTTCGCGGGCTGCGAACCGTGCCAACCACGCAGATATCACTCTGCCGGCGTTGTTTTACTATTCTGAGGAAGACGCTGTCGTCGATAGCGAACGCACGACGCAAGTGGCTGAGCAATGGGGTGGGGCGGTCACGATTGCCACGCCGGATCTGGGCGATGGTGTGGATCCGGACGCCCATCTGATTGCCGGCGATATCATCTCGCCTGCTAACACGCGGGCGGCGATCGACCTGATGCTGTCTTGGATCGAGGGCTTGTGAGATGCGAACACCCAGGAGCATGTGGAGCTTGGAAACGCTTGGCCGCGTGCGATTGAGCAAGCATTTTTACATGCGCGACTTTCTGCATTCGGAGATCGGCAGCTTTTACGGCATCCCAAACATTCCCGATGATCCCGATCTTGCGATCGAGAACGGCAAACAGCTTTGCGAGGCCCTGTTGGACCCCTTGCAGGAGACCTTTGGCCGGATTGCGATCCGGTCAGGGTATCGGTCTTCGAAGCTCAATAAATTCGGCAATGAGAACAAGCTCAATTGCGCGCGCAATGATGCCAATTACGGCCATCACATCTGGGACCGCGTTGATGAGAAAGGCCCGGGCGCGGGCACATCTTTGGTGATCCCGTGGTTTGCGGATCGCTACGCTCACGGGCGGGACTGGCGCGATTTGGCGTGGTGGATCCACGACCATCTGCCATTTTCTGATCTGTGTTTTTTCCCCAAGCTTTGCGGCATGAACCTCAGTTGGCGCGCGCGGCCGCGGCGGACAATTTCAAGCTATATCGCGCCCAAAGGGCTTCTCCTGCCAAGCGGCGCAGAGCCAGCAGAGCCTCTGGATCGGCGCGCGGCACGCTATCGTGACTTTCCACAGTTTCGGGGCATCGCCTATCCCGATTGAGCGTTGCAAAAGGCCCAGGCTCTGGGCAATCTGTGCCGAAGAAATGAGGTGAGTGCGATGCAGGACCCCCTGGTTTTTCTTCCAGGCATGATGTGCGATGCGCGGGTGTTTGCGGCGCAAACCACGGCGTTCAGCCCGCATGTCAGTGTTGTGGTGGCGCCGGTGACGGGTGGCGACAGAATTGAGGAAATCGCCTCACGCCTGCTGGATGGGTTGCCACGCCGGTTTGCCCTGGTGGGGCTTGCGATGGGGGGCGTTGTGGCGATGGAGATCCTGCGTCGCGCGCCAGACCGGGTCAGTCGCCTTGCGCTGCTGAACTCCAACTCATTGGCGGAAACCCCGCAATCGGCGGGGGATTATGAGCCCATGATCATCAAACTGCGAACGGGCGGGTTGGAAGACGCCGTGGACATGGTGATCCCACCCGACAGTCTTGCCCCTGGCGCAGAGCGGGGCGCTGTGCAGGGGCTTTTGCAAGATATGGCCGTGCATATCGGGTCGAAAACCATCATCCGTCAGATCCGCGCCATGCAGCGCAGACGGGACTATCAGGCGGTGCTGAGGCGATGTCAGGTGCCGACTTTGGTCATGGGTGGGGCCTATGATCGGCTGGCACCGGTCAAGCGCCACGAATTGTTGGCCGAACTGATCCCGAATGCACAACTGCGCGTTCTGGACGCGTCTGGCCATCTGCCTGTTTTAGAGCAGCCTGAAGAGGCGACTGCCGAGCTTTTTGAATGGTATCAAAGCACTGTACCGGTTTCTTGATCTCAGTCGCCGGTTTGATCGCCCTCTACCAGTTCTGCGGCGGTCTGGTCTAGGCCGCGATATCGGCTCCAAACATCGCCGTTATTGCCGATGTAGTAGTATTCGCAGGGATGCGTGCCCCAGCCGGTGACATGCCAACAGACGCCGCCCTGGTCATTGACGGACCACGTGCCGATTTTTTGCACGTCATTCCAGTTGGTGTGCAGCTTGAAATCCGGTGCATAGTACATGCGGCCAGATCCGGATCGCAGGGCGGTTTTGCCGCTGAGAAGCGCAATGGTTTGCTCTGGCGTGAAAAGATCGACGCTTTCGGCGAAGGCCTGGGCGCTGGCGCGTTCGGCCAGAATGTTGCCCGATTCTAGATTAGGTTTGCCCGCTATAAAGCCGCCTTTGCTCAGAAAAATCTGATTGTCGAAGGCCACATAGCTCTCGCAGCTTTCCTCCGTTTCCTTCAGCGCCCAGCAAAGACGCCCGTCATCATGGCCAACCCATTTGCCGGGGGTCATTTTGCCGTCGCGCACGACCAAGAGAACGCCCGAGGCTGCGTAGTATGCCAGCCCGTCCTCCAGGGTTTGAGTCGTATCGGCGAAACGATCGAAGAGTTCTGTGGCGGTTGCGGGTGTGGGGGTGTCTTGCGCCTGCGCTGGAAGGGTCAGCAGCGCCATGACACTTGCCAGAATGGCAGAGAGGGAAGATTTCATTGACATTCCTTCGATCATACTGTGACCAACCTATACGCGCTCGACAACTTGGCAACAGTTTTGATTGAACGATCATTCAGTCGATGCTAGCTGTAAGCTAGGAGGACACGATGACCTTTTGGAAACTGATTGCGCCAGGTGCGCTTGCCGCTGCGCTGTGGGTGACGCCTGCCCAAGCCGACACTGTAACGTTTGAATTTGACGTCTGCGGGGCGCCGAATTCGACCGTTCCGGGGTGGGTGCCCAATGGTGATCCAAATGTGAACGGCAAGGTTACCATTGAGATCGATGCCGAGAAGGGGTTGATGACGATGATCCCTTCGGAGGAACTCACCAGTTCTATCAAATACACTGTGCTGCACGCCCATCTTTACGACGCCAAGTTCAGGCTGGCCTCTACAGACAAGGGGCAGTCGACGATTTGCTGGGCCTATTACAACACCACCAGCCGAGGAGGGGTCTGTGACCCGGACGATTACACCTGCCAGTCCCTCACGGGTGTGAGCGAGTGGCCATGGCAGGAATACGGATATGCTGTGAATTTCTATCGCGACTATCTCAAACGCGTGGCAGCGGAGGGCGGGGAAGGCTGGTACCTGATGCTGCACTTCGCGGGCGGGCATTTCGCCACGGATGACGAGGGCGGGCTGATCGAATGGGACGGATCGCCGTTCATGGAGGCCTCTTTCGAAGGGATGAACTCCATCCGGCCTGCCTGCAATGCTCGGATTGGGCGCAAGCTTACGGATCGCAATTTTGGCACCGCGGATGCGTGCAATCCGATGATGCACGGGGTCATGGCCGATGAGTACTTTGCTGACGCCAATGGCAATCGCTGGGTGGACGACGACGGCAACCTCATAGAGGAAGCCGTGGCGCGGGGATACGATCTGGAAACGGAATATCTCTTTTTCAATTATCGTGACAACGGTCAGTCTGATCGCTGGGGTGGGCCCGAAGGCGGTGCGGGTGGATTTCTGACCGGTGATGACGAAGGGCGCTGTGCCAACTGGCCGCTTCAAAGCTATTCCTTGCCCCAAGACGGGTGAGCCAGAATTCTCCCGAACTCACGCTCTGGTCCTGACGTCCGGAGCGTTTTTTCTTGGCAAATCACGTTTCCATCGCTGAGAAGTGACGCACCTGTCTTGCAAACCGGTGTAAATCCAGTGGATGGTGAAGCATTATGATAATGATTTTGAGAATGGCGGGTGGGTAAGATTTTCCAGCCACCCCAAAGCCGATATGCCTCACGACGCTGAGACGACAGATGCCGTTTTGGCGGCCAATGACGCCTTTTATGCGGCCTTTGCGGGGGCCGATTTTGCGGCCATGGAGACGGTCTGGGGTCAAAGCGGTTCGATCGCGGTGGAGCATCCGGGAGGCGCCCGTATCAAGGGGCGCAACGACGTCCTAGAGAGCTGGCGCGCGATCCTGCGGGCGCCGCCGCCCATCACCTGCACGGTTGAGGATGTGATTTCCGACGAAGAGCAATGGGCCGTGATTTGTCAGGAAGATCTTGGCCGCGTGGTTCTGCGCATGGTGAATGTGTTTCGCAAAGAAGAGGGCGAGTGGAAGATGATCTATCATGGGCCGGCCCCGTCGCGGGCGCTGAACAGTTGAGCGGCGTTTCTTGAAACGTGCGCTCTCTATCAGTGCGGCTGTGGCCGCCTCTTGCCTGGCCAGTGTCACGCCAGGGGAAAGCGCTGTCAGTTGTGCGCGCGATGCCATGTTGGTGTTTGATGGCTCGTCCTCCATGGCGGATCTGGGGTTTGGCGCCGAAGGACCCACCCGCATCCAAGAGGCCCGCCAGGCCGTGGCGCAGGTTTTGCCCGACGTCGCGCCGCTGCGCCGCATCGGGCTGATGGTCTATGGACCGGGGACAACGTTCATGTGTCGCCGGATCAGCTTGAAATTGCTGCCCCAAGACGCCGCCGCCGGGCCTATCATCCGCGAGATCAGCGAGATGGAGCCCTCTGGTTTGACGCCGCTTACGCTGTCGGTGGAGAAGGCGGCGGAAGTCCTGCAATACAAGACGCAGCCGGGCATTGTTGTGCTAGTCACCGATGGCAGTGAGACTTGCGGCGGCGCGCCCTGTGCCCTGGGGCAGCGGCTCGCCGCGGAAGGCCATGACCTGACCGTCCACGTGATTGGATTTCGGTTGGTCTTCGATCCGTTCTCATGGAATGGCAAAGACGAGTTTGCACGTGTTGCAGGGGAGGTGCGCTGTTTGGCGGAGGCCACTGGTGGCACCTATGTCAGCACAGAGACCGTGAATGAGTTGTCCGATGCGTTGCGGCGGACCTTGGGCTGTCCCGTCATCGGATAGAGATGCGCCCGGATCCGGTCGTGTTCCGTCCAGAAACGACCGACGTGAGGCCGCGCGCAGGGTCCCGTTCGGAGGGTGCCGCGCGATCCAGCCATGTGTGGAAAGTCACACCGCCTTGAGCTCAGGCTTGGCTTTTCTGGCTTTTCGTCTCTTTGGCGACGTCCGGTTCCGCGCGGCGGGTGCCTCAGAGTTCGCATCAATGAAATCGAGGACCAGCGGGCGAATGTTGTTGCGCCAGGACCGTCCGGCGAAGATGCCGTAATGGCCCGCATCTGGTTCGACATAGCTGGCCTTTTTGCTCTCATCGAGACCGGTGAGCAGATCAAGAGCCGCCACGCATTGGCCCGGAGCAGAGATATCATCCTTGCCGCCTTCGACCGTTTTCACAGCAACATTGGAGATGGTGCCGATGTCGACCGTCTCACCTTCGACCACAAAGGCGTTGCGGGCGATCTCACGGTTCTTAAAGATGCGCTCCACCGTGGACAGGTAGAATTCGGCCGGCATGTCCATGACGGCCAGATACTCATCATAGAACTTGTTGTGCGGATCACGGTCGCTGGCCTGACCTTGTGCCACGCGCGTGATCTGATCAGAAAAGGCGCTGCTGTGGCGATCGGCGTTCATCGACATGAACGAGGCCAGCTGCAGCAGCCCGGGATAGACCATGCGGCCCACGCCCTTGTACTTGAAGCCGACGCGCTGGATCATGGTTTCGGTCAGTTGGCCCATGGTCACGCGACGCCCAAAATCGGTCACCTCGGTCGGCGCCGCATCGGGATCAACCGGTCCACCGATGAGGGTCAGGGTGCGCGGCACGCAGTCAGGCTCATGCTCTGACAGATAGGCTGTCGCCGCGAGGGCGAGCGGGGCTGGCTGACACACGGCAATCACATGCAGGTCGCTGCCCAGCTCTTTCATGAAGTCCACGAGGTAGCGGGTGTAGTCTTCGACATCAAAGCTTCCGGCAGAGACGGGGATGTCGCGGGCGTTGTGCCAATCGGTTACGTAGACGTCGCAGTCAGGCAGCAAAGAGCGCACCGTGGAGCGCAACAATGTGGCGTAATGGCCAGACATTGGTGCCACCAGCAAAACGCGGCGATCCATATCATCGCGCCCTGCCACGTCGAATCGGATCAGATCTCCGAAGGGACGCTCCATCACGGGTTGGACACGGATCAAGTGATCGCGGCCGTCTTCGCCGGTGATCGACTCGATCCCCCAATCCGGTTTCACGACCATGCGCTGAAATGTACGCTCTGTAACCTCGCCCCAGGCTGCCATCCATTGAAATGCAGGGTTTGGCACCATGGAAAATAGGGGGTAAGATGACATTGAGAGTGCGGTGGCCCCCAACCACTGGTTCGTATTGCGGAGGGTTTCCATCATATCATACGTCATCATGTAGCGCATCGTCGTCTCCTTAGACCGGGCATCGTATGCTTGATCGCCGCACCGCTCTCCCCAACGAACGACGTAATGCTGCATAGCAGAAACTTACGAGGTTATTAACGATATGGCAACGGCTGACGCCGCGACCGGAAAAGAGCTCGACAAGCTGAACGCTAACCTGGAACGGGTTGAAGAACTGTCAACGCGGCTTGTTCAGGCGCTTTCGAGCAGAACACCCGCGAATCCCACATTGAACAGCCCAGGGCAGGATCTGTTCGCGCAGGCCGCGACTTCTTATTGGAAAGAGATGTTTGAAAACCCCGGTCGAGTGTACGAACAACAGCTTGAATTCTGGGGCAAGTCCGTGCGCCATTTTATGGAGGCGCAACAGGCGCTGGCCACGGGCCGCGCGCCGATCGCAGAAGACGATGGTGAGGATCCGCTTGAGGGGGACAAGCGTTTTGCAAATCCGCTTTGGGACACGCATCCCTATTTCCACTACATCAAACAGCAATACGCGCTGAACAAGCAGGCCGTCGAACAGGCTGTCGCGGATATCCACGGTATGGCGCCCAAAGAGAAACTGCGGCTCGAATACTTTTCGCGCCAGATCATCGACATGATGAGCCCGACGAATTTTCTGGGCACCAATCCAGACGCGCTTGAAAAAGCTGTGGAAACGGAGGGCGAAAGCCTGGTGCGCGGTCTGGAAAACCTGGTCGCGGATCTGGAGGCGAACAAGGGCGAAATGGTGGTGCGCCTGGCTGATGAAAGCGCCTTCGCCCTGGGAGAGAACATCGCGACGACGCCCGGGTCGGTGGTCTATCGCAATCGCATGATGGAGCTCATTCAATATGCGCCTGCAACGGACGAGGTTTACAAAACGCCGCTGCTGATCTTCCCGCCCTGGATCAACAAGTTCTACATCCTCGATCTCAAGGCCCAGAACAGCCTGATCAAATGGGTGACAGATCAGGGCTACACGCTCTTTGTCATCTCGTGGGTCAATCCCGATAGCAGCCACGCCGATGTGGGTCTGAGCGATTACATTGAGGACGGCTACCTCGCCGCGCTGCGTGAGGTTCAGGCAATCACCGGGGAAAAGCAGGTCAACGCGGTGGGCTACTGCATCGCGGGCACGACACTGCATCTGACGCTGTCCTTGCTGGCAAAACGCGGGGAGAAGCCGATAAAGTCGGCCACGTTTTTCACTGCACTGACAGATTTTTCAGAGCAAGGCGAGTTCACCCCGTTTCTGCAAAATGACTTCGTGGATGGGATCGAAGAAGAGGTCTCGGAGCAGGGTATCCTGCGGTCGTTCATCATGGGACGCACAATGTCGTTTTTGCGCTCCAATGACCTGATTTATACGCCCGCGGTGCGCAGCTACATGATGGGAGAGGCCCCGCCAGCTTTCGATCTGCTCTATTGGAACGGCGATGGCGCCAACCTCCCCGGCAAGATGACGATGGAGTATTTGCGCGGGCTTTGTCAGGGCAACGACTATGTCGGTGATGGGTTTGAGCTGTTGGATGAACGCCTGTCGATCAAGGATGTGACCGTGCCACTGATGTCGATCACCTGCGAGACCGATCACATTGCGGCGTGGAAAGACTGTTACCGAGGGTTCCAGAGAACGGGCTCCAAGGACAAGACGTTCATTGTCTCTGAGTCGGGTCATATCGCGGGCATTGTGAATCCGCCCAGCAAAAAGAAGTATGGCCACTACACCAACGCGGATCTCTCCACCGATGCGGAGACGTGGATGGACGGTGCGGACTATACGGCTGGGTCTTGGTGGCCCAAGTGGGAAACATGGCTGCGCAAGCGATCTGGGAAAAAGGTCCCTGCTCGAGATGTGGGCGGGTCGGATCATCCGCCTCTTGCACCCGCTCCAGGCACGTATGTGCGGCGCAAAGCAAACCAGTAACGCACCACTTGACTATTTTTTAGGCGCTCGCTCGGGATTTCGCGGTTGCGGCAACCCTGATTTCGCGCGGGAGTTGTAAGTCTTTGCGGCTTTGTGCGAAGTGACCTTAGGTAAACTTTTTGCTGCAATGCAGAAAAAATGCTTGAATTGCTGCAATGCAGCATGTATCTACTTTGCAGACGCAGAAAGAAACGCGCCTAAAAGCTTACTAAGGAGACGCACAATGGCTAAAACACAAGATTTCAACGCCGTGATGAAAGACATCATGGGCGCATTCCCCGTCGACACCAAAGCGATGGAAGACGCATTCAAAAACCAGGCCGCCCTGAGCGAAAAGCTCTCCGGCGTTGCTCTGGAAGCCGCAGAAAAGTCCGCTGAGATTTCCGGCACATGGGCAAAGACAACTCTTGCCAAGCTGACCGAAGTCACCAAAGCCAAGACAGAGCCCGCCGACTACGCCAAAGCGATGACGGATTTCGCATCTGCAAACGCTGAAGTTGCTGCTGAGCACATGGCCGCTTTCGCCGAGGTCGCCAAGAAAGTTCAGGTTGACACAGTTGAGCTGCTGATGGCCGCGGGCAAAGACCTGCAGGAAGACGCAACAGCCGTGGTCAAGAAAGCAACCGACGACATGACAGCTGCAGCCAAGAAAGCAACTGCAAAGTAAATGCCTTAGAGGCGGGACATGCAGATCGCGAGGGTTCCATCTTCCTCCCTGCCGGGACCTGACGCGTAAGAGAGGGCGAGCTTCGTGCTCGCCCTTTCAATTCCTTCGACACGCGCGTATGCTGTGATGCAGCACAGGTACGAGTATCGCTCGCACATCGCTCACTGGGAGAGAGCAATTTGGCAGATAAAGAAACGCCGCTACTGATAAAACGGTATGCCAGCCGCAGGCTCTACAATACGGAAACGTCTGATTACGTCACATTGGAAGACATCGCGGAGTTCATTCGCACGGGTCGGGATGTGCAGATCATTGATCTCAAATCAGGTGATGATCTGACGCGGCAGTATCTGCTGCAGATCATCGCAGAGCATGAGAGCCGTGGTGAGAACATGCTGCCGATCAATGTGCTCAATGACCTCGTTCGCAGCTACACCAGCCATGCGCAATCCATGGTGCCTGACTTTCTGGCCACGACCTTTGAGATGCTGCGCGATGGCCAATCCCAGATGATGGAGAACATGGCCAAGGCGAACCCGCTTTCGGGCATGCCAGGTATGGAAGCGATGCGCGCCCAACAGCAGGCCTTTATCAAAGCCATGACGGGCGCCATGCCGGGGATGTCTACCACGCCCGGCTCTCCTGAAGAGATCGCAGAGCCGGAAGAAGAAGCGGAAGAAGAGCTCGATGAGATCAAAAAGCAGCTTTCTGATCTTCAGGACAAGCTCTCCAAGATGAGCAAGTAACGAGGCGACAGCCATGGTCGACAGCCCGGGACGGATCACGCTCTGGGGGATCGAGGTCTTTATGGCCACGGCGGATGAGCGGTCCATTTCTGCGGCCGCAAAACGTTTGGGGGCCAGTGCATCGGCCGTCAGCCAACAACTGACCAATCTGGAAGCGGCCGTGGGCGCGACTTTGCTGCAGCGCAATGCCCGCCCGGTGCGATTGACGCCGGCGGGCGAGATCCTCAAACGTCGCGCGCTGGTGATCCTGAATGAAGCCGCGCTGGCGCGGGCCGAGCTTGCCATGTCGGATCTGTCAGTGCTGACGCGGTTCCGCCTGGGCATGATCGAAGATTTCGAGGCCGATGTGACGCCGCAATTGCTGACCCACATGGCCGAAAACCTCAAGGGCTGTCAGTTTCTGCTGGAGACGGGCGCAAGCCACTATCTTTATGAATTGCTCGATGCGCGCAGTCTGGATGTGATCGTCGCCGCAGATCTGGGTGGTGATGATGATTGGGTCGAGGTGCATCCGCTTTTGAAAGAGAGGTTCATTGTGGCGGCCCCCAAGGGCGTGGTGGATCAGGGCGGCGATATCATGGC
>CAKZYL010000424.1 GCA_937884705.1 uncultured Roseovarius sp.
GCGCGCGCCAGGGCAACGCGCTGCTGCTGTCCGCCAGAAAGCTGATCAGGCTTGCGGTCTGGCACATGTGAGAGCTGGATCGTCTCCAGGATCTCGTCCACACGCGCCTTGATCTGGGCCTTTGGCAACCTTTCCATTTCCAGCCCATAGGCGATGTTTTGAAAGACACTCATGTGCGGGAACAGGGCATAGGACTGAAACATCAGGTTCACTGGTCGATGGTTTGGCGGCATTAGGGAGATATCCCGCCCGTCCAGATGCACTGTTCCCGCACTCGGCAACTCAAAGCCTGCCAGAATGCGCAATAGAGTGGTTTTCCCGCTCCCAGAGGCGCCCAGAAGCGCGAAAAACTCGTTCTCGCGAATGTCGAGAGACACGCCATCAATCGCCTTTGTCGCGCCAAAGTGCTTTTCGACATTGGATATGGACAAAAGCGGATCGGTCATTGCCCCGGGATCCCTCCGCGATTGAGGCGTTGAGACAGAGCGAGCGCCACCACTGAGAGCGTCATGACAAGCGTGGCCAGCGCGTTGATCTCGGGCGTGACGCCAAAGCGGATCATGGCGAAGATCTGCATTGGCAGGGTGATCGAGTCGCGGCCTGCGCCCGCTGTGAAGAAGGCGATGATGAACTCATCGACAGACAGCGTGAAGGCCAGCAACGCGCCCGCGATGATCGCCGGTGTCAAAACCGGCACGACAATCCGCAATAGCGTTGTCAACGTGGAGGCGCCCAGATCGGTGGAGGCTTCGACAATCGACCAATCGAAGGTCTTCAACCGCGCGCGGACCACAGAGCAGACAAAGGCCAGATTGAACACGACATGGCTCGCCACAATCGTGTGCAGGCCCATTGTGACATTGAGCATCGAAAAGAAACTGAGCAGGGCAATGGCCAGAACGATATCGGGAATGATCATCGGCGCGAAAATGATGGTTTCAAGAAACCGGCCCTTGCGCCGCCGGATCTCCACACCCACGGCCAGCAATGTGCCAAGAATGGTGGCCATGACGGTGGAGGCCAGTGCCACAATCAGCGTGTTCCAGGCCGCGCCCAGAATATCCTGATTGTTCAGAAGCTCGCCGTACCATTTGACGGAAAACCCCGTCCACGCGGTCGGCAGACCCCCTTCATTGAAAGAAAGCGCAAAGAGGACGGAAATCGGCACGTAGAGAAACGCAAAAACGGCCGAGAGGATCATGAGCATCGCTTTATGATTGGCAGTGCCAGCCATGCTCAATTCCGCCCCATTCTTTGGCCAGAGGCGCGTTCGGTGGCGAAGGTTTGCAGGGTCAAAAGCCCCATCATGATGGCGATCAGAACCATCGACAGGGCCGAGCCGAAGGGCCAGTCATTCGCTGTGAGAAATTGCGCATAGACGAGATTGCCAATCATCTGGAACTGACCGCCGCCCAGCAGGGCAGGGGTCACGAAATTGCCGATCGAGAGCACGAAGACAAAGACAAACCCGGTCGCGATGCCCGGGACCGTCATGGGCAAAATCACCCGCCGGAACGTTGTCCAGCCAGAGGCGCCCAGATCGCGTGAGGCCTCGGACACTTCCGGGTTCAGCCGTGACAGGGGCGCATAGCAGGCCAGGATCACGAAGGGCAGGTAGTTGTAGACAAGGCCCGCCACAACGGCGCCTTCCGTGTAAAGCAGCTTGGGCATTTCGCCGTCATAGCCCAGCCCGCGGGCAATCCCGGTGATCAAGCCTTCGCGGTTCAAGAGCACAATCCACGCGTAGGTCCGCACCAGATAGTTGGACCAGAAGGGCAGCACAGCAAAGAAGAGCAGGATCGCTTGATGCCGACGCGGCATGGTGGCAATCGCGAAGGCCGCGGCATAGCCGATCACGACGGCTATGGTCGCAGACAGCCCGGCGATCCAGGCAGATTTCAAGAAGATGCCCGCATAGAGCGGGTCAAAGACCAGTGCGAGGTTTTCCAACGTGAACGTGTACTCGATCCCGCCATAGATCCCGCGCCGGAAAAACGCCAAGGCTAGCACCAGCAGACATGGCAGCACCATGAACGCCGTCAGCCAGGCCAAGGCCGGCGACATCAGGTAAATCGGCTTGCGGTCTTGCATGGGGCGCGGACAACCCGTTGGGATCGGGGCGAGGAGAGGCCTCACCCCGATGCGGTCAAAGGGTCAGTTCGCGGCTTTGATCTCGGACACGATACGCGAATAGTCACGCTGCGCATCGCCCACATCGCGCAATTGCTCGAATGCGATCATGTCAGCGGGGCTCATTCCCATGTTCGGGAATGTCTCAATCAGCCCAGCGTCCACGCCCTCCATCGCGGCCTGATTGGGCACTTTGTAGAGGATGTTTTCAGCTGCCCAGCGATGATTGTCGGCGTCCATGATGTGGTTCAGGAACGCGTAAGCTGCGTCCTTGTTCTCGGAGCTTTTCATGATCACCATCGTGTCGACCCAGAGGTCTGAGCCTTCGTCGGGGATCACGTATTTGATGTCTGCGTTTTCTCCGATGCCGTAGTTGCACCAGCCGTCCCAACCATGGACCAGCTCTGCCTCACCAGACACAAGTTTCGAGTAAAACGTGGTGTCGTCATAAGCAAGCAGGGTCCCTTTGGCGCTGATCAGCAGATCGCGGACCTCGCCCATTTTGTCCGCGTCGGTTTCATTGACGGAATA
>CAKZYL010000425.1 GCA_937884705.1 uncultured Roseovarius sp.
GCAGGTGGATCTGGCCCACTTCACCCCGGTCAACTGGCCCGCCACCAAGCCCGCCCCGTGGCTCAAGGAGGCACTCCCCGAGGGCGGCATCATCGCCTATGACCCCCGGCTGCACACCGCCAACGAGATCGAAAAGCTGCGCGAAGGCCTGCCCCAGAGCTTCACACTGGAGCCTCATGAGACACCCATCGACACGCTCTGGGACAATCGCCCAGACGCACCCGTGGGTCAGATCCGCGTGCAGCCTGATGCGCTCTCCGGCGAAACCCATGCCAGCAAACGCGCGCGCCTTGCCAAGGATCTCGCAGACGCCGGTCACGACGGCGCATTGATCACCCTGCCCGACGCCATCGCCTGGCTTCTGAACATTCGCGGGTCAGACATACCCAGAAACCCGATCCCGCACGCCTTTGCCCTTCTACACGCCGATGCCCAGGTGACGCTTTTCGTCGATGACCGCAAACTGGACGATGCCGTGCGGGCCCATCTTGGCAATGAGGTTAGCATTGCGCCCTATTACGCCGTGTTTGAGGCCACCGAGACGTTCAAAGGCGCGCTCAGACTGGATAAATCCTCGGCCCCCGTGGCGTTTGCCGAGGCGCGCAAGGCCGCCGGTCACGATGTCGCCTGGGGCGATGACCCGTGCCTGATGCCGAAGGCCTGTAAGAACGAGGCCGAGATCGCCGCCACGCGCGCTGCCCATCTACGCGACGCCGTGGCCATGTGCGAGTTTCTGGCCTGGTTCGACACAGAGCGTCCCGAGACCACGACAGAGATCGACATCGTGCGCAAGCTCGAGGAATGCCGCCAGGCAGGAGGCGATCTTGGGGGCGACCTCATCGACATCAGTTTTGACACCATCGCGGGCTCCGGCCCCCACGGTGCCCTGCCCCATTACCGCGTGACAGAGGCCACCAACCGCCAGCTCCTGGAGGGAGAACTCCTCGTGCTCGACAGCGGCGGACAATACGAAGACGGCACCACCGATATCACGCGGACCCTGCCCATTGGCACGCCCGGTGACGATGAAAAAGCGGCCTTCACCCGTGTGCTCCAAGGAATGATCGCGATCTCACGGCTGCGCTGGCCCAAGGGGATGGCCGGGCGCGATCTCGACGCGCTGGCGCGCTATCCGCTCTGGCTCGCGGATCAGGATTACGCCCACGGCACGGGTCACGGTGTCGGTGTCGCGCTCTGCGTCCATGAGGGCCCTCAACGCTTATCCAAAATCTCCGAGGTGCCTTTCGAGCCCGGTATGATCGTCTCAAATGAGCCGGGCTATTACCGGCAAAGTGCGTTCGGCATTCGCATCGAGAACATCGTTGTCGTCACAGAGGCCGCGCCCCTTGAGGGCGGAGACATCACCGGAAAGCTTTGTTTTGAAACGCTGAATTTCGTGCCGATTGACCGCCGCCTCATTGTCACATCCATGCTGTCAAACGGAGAGCGGGACTGGCTCAACGACTATCACACTCAGTGCCGCGAGAAGCTGGCAAGCCTGCTCAGCGATACGGGGGGAATGTGGCTGCACCGCGCCACGGCACCGATCTAAAGGCCGAACAAAGCGCCGATCTAAGGGAGAAGACATCAATGACCCAAATTACAATTCGCAACGCGCCCGGCACCTGGACGATCCGGGCGGGCGGCGCAATCCTCGGCGAAAGCAAGAAGGCACTCGGCCTCGTGGAAGGCAGCTACAGCGAGATAATTTACTTCCCGCGCGACGACGTGGCGATGGCCTTTCTCGACAGCACGGATAAGTCGACACATTGCCCGCATAAGGGCGATGCCAGCTATTTCTCGATCGTCACCAAAAGCAAGACACTGGAGAATGCGGCCTGGAGCTATGAGCAGCCGCTTGACGGTGTTGCAGAGATCAAGGACCACATCGCATTTTATGCCACGGACGATGTGACCATCGAACAGATCTGACACGGGGCTACAACACGAGCCCGCTGGCGGGTGAAGGAGGCGCATCATGACCACGCAGACCACACAAAGGCCGGGCGCTCATACCAGCACTTTTCTGCAGTTTCCCTTTGCCGAAGATCTGGACGCGCTTGAAGCCGACATCGCCATTTTGGGCATTCCCTACGGCATGCCCTACACGCCCGGAGAAATGGCCAATGATCAAAGCCGCGCGCCCGATTGTCTGCGCATGGCCTCCGATCCGCACATGATCTCTTACACGCTCAATCACTATGATTTTGATCTGGGCGGGCCGCTGTTTGATGGCCGCGATATCCGCGTGGTCGATTGCGGAAACGCCGTGGCCGACATGGGAGATCACAGCGCGAGTTACCGCAATGCCGAGGCGGCCGTCCGCAAGATCCTGAAGGCGGGTGCCACGCTGATTTCCCTTGGCGGCGATCACGGCATTCCTATCCCGGTGCTGCGGGCATTGGATGACGTGGGAGAAA
Organism: uncultured Roseovarius sp.; assembly: GCA_937884705.1. Lineage (GTDB taxonomy): Bacteria > Pseudomonadota > Alphaproteobacteria > Rhodobacterales > Rhodobacteraceae > Roseovarius. The sequence goes on from CAKZYL010000425.1 coordinate 2,421, forward strand.
AGATCACCCTCGTCCAGATCGACGCCCATATCGACTGGCGCGATGATGTGAATGGCGAGCGTCACGGTTATTCCAGCCCCATCCGCCGCGCCTCCGAAATGGACTGGATCGGCGACATCGTTCAGATCGGCATTCGCGGCATTGGCAGCGCCCGCGTGAGTGAGGTCGAGACGGCCAAAGCCTACGGCGCCGACATCATCACCGCCTATGAGATGCACGAGATGGGCATTCAGGCCGTGCTCGATCGCATCCCCGATGGCGGCCCCTACTACCTCACCGTGGATGCCGACGGCATGGACCCGTCCATCATGCCGGGCGTGATGGCACAGACACCCGGCGGCCTCACCTGGCTTCAGGCCCGCGCCCTGGTGCATGGCTTGGTGAAGAAAGGCCGCGTCGTTGGCATGGATCTCAACGAAATCGCCCCCAG
>CAKZYL010000426.1 GCA_937884705.1 uncultured Roseovarius sp.
CCCAGCTTCCTCGACGCCTGGAATGACATGACCCGTGGAGGAGAGGCCGGGCGGCTATTGGTCGTGGCGTTCCTGGGCACCATGGCCTTCAACATGCAGGACGTGCTGCTGGAGCCCTATGGCGGAGAAGTTCTTGGTCTTTCAGTGGGATCCACCACACTCCTCACAGCAATCTGGGCCCTTGGCGCGCTGATCGGCTTTGTCCTCGCAGGGCGCGGCCTTGCGCAGGGCCGCAACCCGTTCCGCATCGCCGGGACAGGTATTCTTTTGGGCATCATTGCCTTTTCAACGGTGATCTTTGCCGCGCCCATGGCATCCACCGCGATGTTCTTTGCCGGCGCGAGCCTGATTGGCCTGGGCAGCGGGCTTTTTGCGGTGTCCACCTTGACCGCCGCTATGACCCTGCCAGTCCGCGGATCGGCCGGACACGGGCTTGCCCTCGGTGCATGGGGTGCAGCCACGGCCACGGCCGCAGGGCTGGCCATTGCATTCGGCGGCGCCTTGCGTGACGCCATCACCACCCTCGCCACAAACGGGATGTTCGGCGAGACACTGGAGCCGGTCACCACCGGATACTCATTCGTCTACCACACTGAAATTGGGCTTTTGTTCTTCACCCTCATGATCCTCGGACCATTGGTGCGGACAGGCCGCAATGCGCGCCAAACCACCAAAGAGGAGGCGGCCCGTATCGGCTTGGCCGACTTCCCAACATGACCCGCCGACCCGTGGAAAGGAAAACGCTATGAGTTTTGATTTCTTCGCCAATTTCGATTTGGCATCTCTGTCGATCTGGAGCTTCTGGGTGTTCTTCGCCCTGTTGGTATGGTACCTGCAGCGCGAAAACATGCGTGAGGGCTACCCTCTCGAGGATGATGACGGCAACGCTGCCGCCAACCAAGGCCCCTTCCCCGTACCTTCCGACAAAACCTTTATTCTACCGCATGGTGAAGGCACGAAATCCGTGCCGTCTGAACAGACACTGGAACGCACCGACCTGCCGCTCGAGCGGATGGGCAGCGGCACTGGGTATCCGTTCATGCCGACGGGCGATCCCATGGCCGATGGCGTTGGCCCCGCATCCTGGGCGCCGCGCAAGGACAAGCCGGAAATGGATGGCCATGGTCACCCCAAGATCGGTCCAATGGCGGCCAACCCCGATTTCAGCTTTTCCTGCGGATATGATCCACGCGGTCAAACCGTGTTCTCCGGCGACGGCAAGGCCGTGGGCACAGCGACCGATATGTGGATCGATGCCCCGGAACAGGTCGTCCGTTACATTGAAATCGAACTGAATGAAGGCGGCAAGCGCCTGGCACCGATGACGCTGTGCAAGCTTAAAAGAAGCGGCGTGGTGATCAAATCGCTCTTCAGCCATCAGTTCGCAGGCGTCCCGCAAACCAAATCCGACACGCAGATCACGCTCCTCGAGGAGGACAAGATCGTTGGCTACTACGGCGGCGGCAACCTCTATGCGAGCCGCGCGCGCCTGGAGCCGTTGGTCGGATAACGCGCCGATCCAAACCGATATCAGCAACGGGAGCTGTAACCATGAAAAACGACGACCCAGACTTCAAGTTCGAACCCGTCCTCGGTCTGCCGGAACACCTGCCCAAGGGCGAAGAGGTTCTGTGGCAAGGCCGACCTGAGTGGTGGGTGCTGGCCAAAGAAGCCCTGCTCGTCCGGTGGGTCATTGGTTACTTCCTGTTGCTGGCGGTTTGGCGCGTGGTGTCCCTCTTGGATCAGGGCCCCTTGGGCACGGCGGCGGCCTCTGCGGTGCCGTTTCTTGCCTGCGGCGCCGTCGCAGCCGGGATCTTGTCGCTGATGGCCTATGTTCTGGCGCGCACCACCGTCTACACGATCACCAACCGGCGGGTGGTGATGCGCATTGGTGCGGCCCTGACCATCACGCTCAACCTGCCCTTCAAGCAGATCAAAAATGCCGAACTGGATCTGCGCAAGGCGGGAACCGGCACCATCGCACTTGATTTAGATCAACGCACACGGCTCAGCTATCTGGTCTGCTGGCCCCATGTCCGCCCTTGGTCGATCAGAAACACAAAACCGGCACTGCGCTGCATCAAGGATGCCAAACATGTGGGTGAATTGTTGGCCGAGACGGCAGAGGCCGACCTCAACCGGCCCCAAATCGAACGCACCAGGCCCGAAACCCGCAGCCCGTCAGCGGTGTCCGTCCCGGGCGCGACTGCGGGCCCGTCCCCTGTGGCGGCAGAGTAAGATGAAGACCGCTCTCTCTCATATCCCGACCCCGCATCAGGCCGCGCCTGGCATGCTGCAGGGTCCGCGAGGGGGCACCCAGATCGATTGCCGAAACATCGGCAGCATAGAAACCTGAAAGGAGGCCAAAATGGGATGGCTCACCAAAGAGATCGAACGCGCACCTTGCACGGTTGAGATCTCCCACAAGTTCGAAAGCCTGCACGC
>CAKZYL010000427.1 GCA_937884705.1 uncultured Roseovarius sp.
TTGCGCGTGGCCCGGACAAATGCGGCCCGCGCAGTGTCATAGTCATCGGGATCAAACCGTGTCTCATCAAAGAGACAAATGAGGTCGATATCCGAGCTATAATTCAGCTCGCTCGCCCCCATTTTCCCCATCGCCAAGACCACCATTCCGCACGCGCTGTCGAGGTCCTGATCGGTCTGGCCGGGGATCTTGCCCCGCGCCACCTCAGGCGTCAGAGCGGCCCGCAACGCGAGGCTGACAGAAAAACTGGCAAAATCCGTCAGGCGTGTCGTCACGTCGTGCAAAGACCAGACCCCCGCCAGATCCGCGAGCGCCGTGATCAGCCCGACGCGTCGTTTGGCCTGCCGCAAGACATGGGTCACCTGATCCAGCGGTGCCTCTTGGGCGGCGTCAAGAATGGCATCAAAAGAGGCCTCTGGCGCCTCAAGTGCCCCCGGTAGCCACTCCGCCTCACTCTGACACAGACCGCGCAGATACGGGCTGCACCCGGCCGCGCCCGCAATTATATCCGCATGGGCTGTCGAGAGATCGGCGAACCAAGACCGGGCTTCCTGACCCTGAACAGGATCAAAAGGCCTTGGACAGCGGGTCATGCGGGCGGCAATGGACATGGGTGCAGTCATGCCGATCAGGCCGCTCTGGTCAATGGGGCGCGAGCATGGGATGACAGGCGAAAGGATCTTGAGACATGTCAAAAAGCCTCAAACGTGTGATCGCGGCCCTCGAGGCCGCTGGATGTGACAGCCTGCCTGCTGAGGTGGGCCACGCAACAACTGCGCAGATGGCCGCTGACCTGGTGGGCTGCACCGTCGATCAGATCGCAAAGTCAATCATGTTTCGCGGTGAGGCCAGCGGCGCGGCGCTGCTCTTCGCCACGGCGGGTGGCAATCAGGTGGACGCCGCAAAAGCCAGCGCCTTGGCCGGAGAACCGCTTGGCAAAGCCGATGCGGCCCTCATTCGCGCCCAGACAGGCTTTGCGATCGGGGGTGTTTCCCCAATTGGTCACCTGACCACGCCACGCGCATTCTTTGATCCCAGATTGCTGGAGTTTGATCAGGTATGGGCGGCAGCTGGCACCCCGCGCCATGTCTTTGCAATGGATCCGGACGCGCTCTTGCGCATCTCTGGCGCAGTGACGGCTGACTTCACGGCGTGAATGCTAGGCCGAAGAGGAGGCCTCAGCGACCTCTCCGACCGCGCGCACTGCCGAGCTCCAGAACCGTACCAGCAAGAGGACAGCCGCACAGGCAAGTCCGACGGCCAGACCCACCCAAATGCCGACGCCGTCCAAACCGAAGGTAAAACCCAAGACATAGCTTACCGGGATACCCACAAGCCAATAACTGACGGCCGCAATCATCATGGGCACACGCGTGTCCTGAACCCCGCGCAAAAGCCCAAGGGCCATCACCTGGGCCGCATCCATCAGCTGAAAGAGCGCGGCCGCGGCAAGCAGGCCCACACCCACGGCAATCACGGCGCCCCGCTCTGGTTCATCCGGGTTCAGGAAGAGCGTGATCATCCACTCGGGTATTAGCAAAAAGGCGACCACAGTGATCGCCGCAAACGCGCCCGACAGGAACAGCACGACCTTTGCGCCATCTGTCAGGTCCCGACGATCCTGCCGACCATGGGCGCGCCCTGCTCGCACCGTTGCCGCATTGGACAGGCCGATATGCACCATGAAGGCCAGCGACACCACTTGCAGTGCGATGCCATGCGCCGCGAGGGGTACTTTGCCGAGCCACCCCATCATCACCGTCGATGCTGCAAAAAGACCGCTCTCCGCCAAGCTGGTCAGCCCGATCGGCCAACCGAGGCGAAAGACGCGCAGCAAGGCCTCCCAATCCGGGCGCCAAAAACGGGTGAAAAGCGTATGCTCTGGCGTCACAAGCGCGACATAGACCGCCAAGGACAGGACCGAGGCGATATTGACGATGACCGAAGCAATCGCGGCGCCGCGCAAGCCAAGCTCTGGAAAGCCCCAATTGCCGTAGATGAGCGCGTAATTCACCAAAACATTGAGCCCGACCGCCGTGAGGGTCACCCAAAACACCACTTGGGTGCGCTCAAGGGCGGCTAGATAGGATTTCAGGACCATCACCAGCAAGGCGGGCAAAACGCCAAGCCCCACGATGGAAAGGTACACGGCCGCATCCGCAGAAACCTCTGCCTCTTGCCCCAAAAGCAAAAAGATCGGCTCAGATACCATCATCACAGGGATCACAATGACCGCGAAGAGAATCGAGGCCCACGCCCCCATCCGCGTGATCCGACGCACCTCCGTGGATTCTCCGCGCGCCTCCGCCGAGGCGACCATGGGCATCACCGCCCAGGCAAAACCGGACCCCACGATAAATAAGACAAAAAAGAGCGTGCCGCCCAGCACGTTTGCCGCCAGCGCCTCGACCGAATAGCGCCCCAGCATGATCCCGTCTGTGAGGGTGATCAAAAACTGCGCCACATGGGACCCCACCAGAGGCAGACCAAGGCCCAACACCGCTTTTGCGTGCCCTGAATATGTCAATCGTCCCGCCATGGCCTGCCCTACCCTGACCGGCATGTGCGCTTCAAGAGGGGGAAATCGCTTTGGACTTGCGGCAATTGGCGTTACCTCAGGGCCATGCTGAAATGGACGCTTCTTTTTTGTCTTGCGCTCTTGCCCATCGCCGCTTGGGCGCAGACAGACCGATTTGACGCGGCAATCGAGGACTGGCTGCAAGGCGATGATGAAACAAGCCTGCCCGCGCTGGCCGATCTGGCCGGCGAAGGCCACAGCCTGGCCCGCATCCTCTTGTCCCAAATTGAGGTGAAGGATCGCGGCCCGTCCCCGTTCAGAGCAGCTCTGAAACCCGCAGAGGCGCGCGCACTCTTCCGGCGCGATGCAGGCTATGGCGGGTTTTCACAGACATGGTTGTCGGTGGCGTCGAAAGCCGGGGATCCTCTGGCCCAAACCCTGATTGCCACCCGCCTGCCACGGCCCGTGCCGGGTCTGATTGCAAACCTGCGCCGGATGGGAGAGGTGCAGGCCACGGGTGACCCTATTCGTGCGGTCGCTCTTTACGGGACCGCGTCGGAAAAGAAAGTCTTGGCCGAAAGCGATGCGATGCTCGATGAGTTGCGACCGTATTTGATCCATCATAGCGGCACGCAAACAGAGCACGGAGAGGGCATTGAAGCCCTGCGCCATATGGCCCCTTTCGCCGCCGAGATGATCGATGACGATGACACCGCCACGCGCGAGATGGGTGCCCTTCTCGAGCTTGGGTTCGGCAGCGACAATATCGGTCTTACCAATCCCTGGCGTGGCTTGGTCGAGGACTGGGTGCTGACCGCCCCGGCCACCCGACCACTCGCGGATCTCTGCCGTGACAGATGCGCAAAAGACGTGACCGGATGTGGGTTTGTGCTGCTGGTTTTGTCAGGCGGCTACTATGAGGTGATCCGTCTTGATACGCCGCTTGAAAGCGTGATCACGCAAGAGCGGTTCCTGGCGTCACCCCGCGCGCGCCTCATGAGCCTCAGGCGCGCAGCTTTGGCCAAAAAACCTGATCGACGCGGCTGGCTCGCCGGTTATGACGCGCTTGCAGAGATATCGACCTGCACCGCCGATCTCATAGCCGAAACGCGTGCAGACTACGAATGACCCTCGGTCTGGAAGCGATTGGATTTCTGTGGTCAATGGGCTCAATCAAGTGCGCGCCTAGGTGACAAAAACTGTCAGCATCATCCGCCGTCGCATGATAGACTGTAGAGCTCGCTTGAACTCCGCGCAAAACCACACAAGTCTCTTTCTAAAGAGTGAGAAGCCATGCCCTACGCCCATTCCGATAAAACAGATGTCGCGCTGCACGCAGCCGCCCCTGATGTGCGATCTCGCCCCAAGCTAGAGGGCGGCAAATCCTTTGAGTTGGTGACGGAGTTTGCCCCGGCGGGCGACCAACCCACAGCCATCAAGGAACTGGCAGATGGTGTGCGAGCCGGCGACCGGGATCAGGTTCTTTTGGGCGCCACAGGCACCGGCAAAACCTACACCATGGCCAAGGTCATTGAGGAAACGCAGCGCCCGGCGATCATCCTGGCGCCCAACAAGACGCTAGCCGCCCAGCTTTACGGCGAATTCAAAGGCTTCTTTCCCAACAACTCCGTTGAGTATTTTGTCAGCTATTACGACTACTACCAGCCCGAAGCTTATGTGCCGCGCTCGGACACTTACATCGAGAAAGAAAGCCAGATCAACGAACAGATCGACCGGATGCGCCACTCCG
>CAKZYL010000428.1 GCA_937884705.1 uncultured Roseovarius sp.
GTCGCCCGGGCCCTCCTCCAACCCGAAAGAGGAAGGCGAGGACCAAAAAGCAGAACATAAGGGCCATCATCCGACCAAAGTCGTTCTTGTGACCAAGCATGCCACGCCAGCTGCCGGCGTGATGCGGCGCCAAGAGATCCGTGGCCTGATGAATGCCGCGAGCGGGATTGACCTGGATCACCGCAAAATTAGCGATAATGATGACCGCCACAAGGACAGTCACCAATGTAAACAACTGCTTAGGGGTAAAGCGCATCGCCAGCCAAAGCCCAAAGGCCGTGGTCAAACCAAGCGCGCCAGCCCGGCGCAGCGTCACACCGAAATTGACGGTCCAGACCAGGGAAACGATGGCAAAACAGACCGGAAACAGGGCCAGCCAATAGGTAGAAATGATCCGAGATGCCTCACCTCGTCTGCTCAAGATAGACAGCACCGAATAGAACCCGAGCCCAGCGCCTGTGACCTGAACCAATGGTGATGATATTGCACCTGGGGTCGCCAGTATCATCGTCAGTGTTTCTGACATAAATGCGAGACCAAAAAGCGCGATCGCGAATTCGGAAAGGCGAACAATGTTCATGCCACTGCCCTTGCAAGAAACGCATGCGCCGTGGCACCGATCTGAAAGCGTTCCGCGACCCGTTCGGCACGGACACGTTCCGTGGTCTCATCCCCAGCAGCACGTGCTTCAAAAATGCTCTTGATAACGTCAGCCATGGCCGACGCATTGCCGACAGGCACGATTCTTTCGGGAAACTCTGAGCCCATGATCTCTTGTGCTCCACCTCCGGCGCAATCGGTGCTTACCGCCGGAATGCCAGCCGCGACGGCCTCGATCAAGGCATTAGGAAACCCTTCGGTGATAGAGCTGAGCAAAAATACGTCAGCGCGCACAAGATAGGCAAAACGATCCATGCGAAAGCCTAGGAACTCAACACGATCGCCGATCCCGAGCTTCTCGGCATAGGCTTCCAGCGCCGCTTGATCCGGCCCTGTTCCGAGCACGGCAAGCCGAAGGTCGCTGCCGCTCTTCGCCACAGCCTCCAACATCGTGGGATAATCCTTTTGCGGCATGAGACGCCCTATGGCCACAGCAACAGGTTTGTCGTCGTTGAACCAAGGATGGTCCATCGCGTCAGATCTGGCTGCGTCCAGTTCGTCCGTGTCCGGAGCCGGGTTGGGTATCACTCCCGTGTTTTCCGGCGAAACGCCCGCTGCCGTGGCAACATCTTGCGTCACACCCGGGGTGTTTCCAATCACAGCAAGAGCGTTGGGATACAGCCAACGCACACACCGATCGACACCCCAGCGCCGCACCGGATCAAAATCGTTTAGAATTGTCGAATAGTGGTTGCGCTCACAAGCGATAACGCGCGTATTTCCGCCGGCCAGGCGAGATGCCAAAAGCGCCACTATGTTGGATCGCGTCATCACGGAAATGAGAACCTTGGGCTTATGTTTGCGCAGCACCCCGGCCAGAGCGAAAATGGCCTTTGGACCACGCTCAATACCAAGAACTTGCAGGTTTACCTGGTCAGACAACATATCCCTCAGGGGTCCACCGTCATGGTTCACGATAAAACAAACATTGTGGCCTTCATTGGCCAAATAGTTGGCAATTCTAATAAATATGCGTTCAGCGCCGCCACCGGCGAAAGAAGGAATGTACAAATACAATCCGGCATCACCTGCCGGCAAATTGGCAATCATAACTCATTCCTAGGATTTCAGTTGGCCTCGTTCGCGCGCTTTTTATTCAACCACAACACATCACTCTTGTCAAAAAAGCACAGCCAAAATTTGCGCGTTGACTCGCGTGTGCGTACAAAGCATTGCTGTGCCAGAGTATTGTTGCTTTTAAGTGGAAAATCTTAATATTTTCGCGCTGCCTGCCAAGGTATACACAGCGTTACGCATCGTGAGTCCAAGGTAAAGGTTGCCGCCGATGGAAGACCCTTCAAACAGCCCCCCCGAAGGTGACGGAGGCAAGAAAAGTCCTGAAAAAGAAGACCTTACCAGCCGGACTCTGACCAACTACATGTGGATGCTTGCGGGTGGCGGCAGCGAAGCGATCCTAAAGATTGCCATACTTCTCATCCTCGCTCGGCTTCTGACTCCTGCCGATTTCGGTGTTGTCAGCGCGGCTCTGACAGTTGTCGCCCTGGCCGAAATTTCAGGACAGATTGGCATCGCGCCTTCCATCGTTCAGGTCAAAAAACTGACACGCAGCCATGTCGAAACCGGCTTTGTAACAACGCTCTTTTTGGGCGTCGTGCTGGCGATCCTGTTCTATCTGCTGTCAGAGCCCATCGCGCGGCTCTATCGCATGCCCGAGGTTGAGCCTCTGGTCGAGGTCTTCGCGCTGCTCTTTATCATAAAGGGGGCGGGCCTCGTCAGCGAAGCGCTTTTGCTGCGTAACATGCAGTTTCGTGCCGTCGCGATGCTCAGCCTTATAAGCTACAGCATAGGATATGGATCCGTTGCCGTAACGCTCGCGATGATGGACTACGGTGCCTGGGCGCTTGTCTGGGCCCAATTGGCGCAAGCTAGCCTCTTGACGCTTGGCTTTCTGGCCCTGGCACGCGATCAGCTTGGCTTTGGTTTCAAGTGGCAGGCATTCACAGGCATGCTGAATTTCGGGTTCGGATTTTCGTTGGTGAGGATCGGAAACTATACGTCTCAAAACGCTGATTTTTTTGTCGTTGGTCGCCTTCTCGGGGCAGATGCGCTTGGTCTTTATTCACGCGCGTTCGTGCTCATGGCAACGCCAGCCAGACTGGTGGGACAGATGGGTGATCGAGTGCTGTTTCCGACCCTTGCGACCATTCAAGACGATCGCGCACGGCTGCAACGCGCCTTGAACCGCGCCCTGTCGCTTGCGGCCATGTTGCAGCTGCCGATGACGGCCCTTTTACTTGTCAGCGCGCCAGAAATCATCGTGGTGCTCATGGGGGAGCAGTGGGCTCCTGCGATCATCCCATTTCAGATCCTTGTCTGCACTCTTTTCTTCCGCACAGCCTACAAGTTCATCAACGCCATCCTCCGCGCAGCGGGCAGGGTCTACGTTGCAGCGCTCTGGCAATGGATCTATGCAGCCTCCGTCGTAGCCGGGGCGTATTTTGGCGTAAAGGCGGGCCTTGCTGGGGTCGCTGTTGGTGTGGGGGTCGCTATCGCCTTCTGCTATTTCGTGGGTCTCTACGTCGTTTTCCGTTTCATAGGCGTTGACACCTCCGAAAGCCTGCGCCGTCTCTTCATCTACATCATCGTCGGCGTCGCTTTGTCGGCCGCGATGTTTGGTCTCAGATTGCTGCTTTTGCCAATCTTGGGTGGCCTTTTGACACTCTTGACCCTCTTTGCCAGCCTCGGCCTGTTTTATGTCGTGGTTTTTGTATGGACACCAAGCCTCTTTGGAGGTGAGGGAGAGGTATTGCGCGAGCGTTTTTTGACGCGTCTGAACAAGCGCTCAAGTAGCAAAGCCTAAAGACACCAGGAGATACCCCCATGCCTGCTTTCCGTATCGGCGACAAACTCATCCTGTTCATTCATATCCCAAAGGCCGGTGGGACATCGATCAAGTCATGGCTGGCCTCACACGCGCCCGAAAACCTCTACCAAAAGCACCGCCCAGAGATTTTTCCATGCGTGCCACAGCACTTTCACGGCGAGGTGCTCGATACGCTCTTTGCGCCCGGCTTTTTTGATTACAGTTTCTGCGTGACGCGAAACCCCTATGACCGGATCCTGAGCGAATACAACTACCGCATCAATATACCGAGACTGAAAAACAGGCTACTGCCAAAACCTTCGTTTGAGCGCTGGTTAAAGTCCGCTCTCTCAACCTTTAAAAAAAACGGCTACGTGCACTCCAATCACGTCCGGCCACAGCATGAGTTCCTGATCGAAGACACCGAGACCTTTCGCCTCGAAGATGGCCTTGGCCCATTGCAGGCGCGGTTGACCGCACTCACGGGCATTCCCCTTGAGGAACAGATCCCAACCAAGAACCCATCCATCAAAAGCGAAACAAAGATCTCCGAATACGAGGCCGGATTGATCCGCGAGTTCTATGCTGACGATTTCGAGCGCTTCGGATACGACCCCGAAAGTTGGCGCGAACTCGCAGCCTAACGCGACGTCAGACGCAGCTGCCGTCCCGCCATCGGAAACGACCGCTCCTGTTCCCCCTTTCGTAGGGTACAGTCCTAGTCTCGATCGAACCTACCGTTCCGACCGCGCAAGACGCCGCGCGCGGTGCAACCAGATGCGTCGGTGTTCTCAGAAAACACCTAAAGCATATCAGGGGCCGCCTCAGTGTGGACCAATGCGCACAACCGCGCGTGTGGCCATCAAAGCCCAAGCTGCGATAAAGCCCACGAGCAGGGAGCGCCATCTCAGGGCGTTACGCCGCGGAGGCTTTATCCAAGGAGATCGCATCATCCAGCGAGTTGTAGATTTCGGCGGTTTCCTCGGCGATGGACGTCCAGTTGAACGCGGCCGGAAAGGGCAATGCCTTGAGGCCCGTTTCGTCACCTGCAAGCCGCGCCGTCAGTTCTTCAACGTCGCTCGTGGGGAAGTAATGGTTTTCCGGAAGACCCACATCCAGGTTTGGCTGAATGTCACTGAGCAGCATGGGCGCTTGCATCGCCCAGGCCTCCAGCGCCGCGATGGGCAGGCCCTCATGGGTCGAAGGCATTACGAAAAGCCGGCATTGCGACAAAAGCTGTGCGACCTCTGCCTGTGGCAGGCTGCCGGTCATGGTGACGCCGTCATGAGCAAGATCCGAAAGCTCTTGTTCATGGTCCGAATGGCTGGAGCCGCCGACAATCACCAAAGGCAATTTGCATTGAGCCGCTTTGTGAGCGCGTATCAGATCAGCAAACCCCTTTTCCGGCACCAGACGGCCAACGCCAATGTAGTAACCCTGGGGTTTCAGGCCAAATCTCGCAAGAACGTCCGAGGCATCCGCGGCAGCGGCGCGCGCGACAATGTGGTCTGCACCATTGGGGACGTAGCGGATCGCGTCCGCTTTGCCGGGGTAAGACTGCTTGAGCCGCTCCGCCAAACTCGGCGACACAGCGATGGTTCTGGCGGCATTCGTGACGCCAATCCTCTCGCCCAGGCGCAGCGCAAATTTTGCAACGGCATTCCACTTCTCACGGTTGAAATCGTCTCCGTGATGGGTCAGCACCACTTTCATCCCCAAAAGCCGCGCCATCCAGGACAGCAGGCCAGGGCCAATCGCGTGAATATGCACCACATCGGCGTGCGCTTTGAACCGGGCCCAAAAGATGGCAAAGAACGCGTTGCTGATCGTCTCGAAGTACTTGTTGCGAACGGCCATCACGGGCACCACCTCAATGCCCGCGTGCGTCTTATACGCCTTCCTTCCGATATAAGGCGCCCGTCCGATGACAATGACCTCAGGCGCGGATGTCGAGGGGGCAATCCGTTCGTAGAGGTTTTCGCAATGGGTCTCAATTCCGCCGGGCACATCGGGGATGCCGCGCAGCCCAATTACGCAAACCTTCATAAGTCAGCTCCTTACAGCTTCGGCTTTATGCGACGTATCAATCATATCAATCCCGCCCGTATAACGTGCGACTCGTTTTATACGAGATGCCATCAAAAAGACGAATTCGTGCAATGTTGTGGCCCAATTGCGGCCTCACAAGTCGTGTTAATTAAACGAAGATGCAACCAACGGGACATTTTGCGAGGAGTATGCATGTTTTTGGTGAACAGAGCCAATCTGCGGAAAAACCCTTTAGCTAAAGGCGTATAGCTCATAGCGGCGTTTTTTCAAAAGTGTCACAATCGGCGGAAACACGCATGTTTCGCTGAAAGCGGCAAAAACATGTAACCATCTGTAAATTTTTCTTGCATATGTTTCATACAACCAGAAGGCCAAAGATTCAGGGGCACGGATCAGAGGAACGGAACAGGCGGACGCGATGCTAGGCACAAACGACTTCATTCAAGTAGAAAAAAGTAGGCGTTTAGTAAATCATAGTGCAACGGTTGACGAGTGCGAAGATCGGGTAGAGTGGTCAGTCACTATAATGAGACACCTCATGGTATGGCCATCGATGGCCATAAGCTGCTACATTATGTACTTCATCGCCTTTTGAAGCCCGTTAGGAAAATTCCCTATAGGAAGACCCCCAACGAGCGTTCACAAGACAAGCTGGTGACTTAGTATCCCGATCCGCGGAAAAATTCTTTCCAGAATGTATTGATCGTGATGCGCAGATCCAGGCGGATAGACTGCCGCCGAATGTACTCCAAATCATAGTTCAATCGCATGCGGGCAGAGTGCTCCGTATTGGTTTCTCCACGAAACCCTTTAACCTGCGCCAATCCTGTCAGACCGGGCAAAACACGGTGTCGATCCATGTATCGCGAGTCAAACTCTTCGTAGAGAATGCCATTCGCCAACATGCCAGGTACGTGAGGGCGCGGCCCAACAACAGACATCTCACGCTTCACGATATTGATCAACTGCGGCAGTTCATCGAAGCTCGTGCTGCGCAAGAACCGCCCGATCGCAGTGACGCGCGGGTCATCTTTTACCGTTTGGGTCACACCTGAGAGGTCGCCGTCGTCCTGTGACATCGTGCGAAACTTATAGATGCTGAAAACCTCGCCATTCAGACCATAGCGATCCTGACGAAACATGACTGGCCCGGGGCTGGTCAATTTGATGATGGTCGCAATCACCAAAAACAATGGCGACAGCAGAACAAGCGCTGCGCCGGCAAGGGTGACATCAAACATTGTTTTCATGACGCGGTACCGCGCATCTCGGCGCGGTCTTGACGCTTTACCCGCGTTTAGCGTCAGTAGTTCGGAAACTGCCATATCTGAGCCCCGCATGGCTGAATGATCTGAGCGTTCGAGCGGCACAGAAGACGCGTGCTGCTCTTTAAAGTTAGAATTTATAAAATGCTTCATGGGTACCTCAAGCAGCACTGGTTACACAAAATATCTGACGGGTTCTGATCAATTCACCCCGCCGGGCCCCGTCTGCCCGACTCTTAATCAATCATTAAGTTCGAGAGTATATGCTACTTCCACATTTCTGCCAAACTGTCGCCCCATTTTCCTTCATTATGGGTGGAAACAGTTTGTTTCCAACGTCGCTGTGCATTTTTTGGGTGTTTTTATATCCGTAGTCTTGATCTCTTTAGGCTTAAATAGGCGAAGTAACTTGGCATACTGTCTTTTAGGAGTGGTCTATGATTCGTTTGATCGCTTCGCAAGGAGTTTTCGAAATCGTCCGGGAAAAACGCGCTCGGACCCCGATCTAATAATGCCGGAGTGAGTTCGCCGTGAAGTTTGCCCATGTTGTTTTTTGCACCGCCATCCTCTGGCCGACCCTAACGCTGACCACCGCTGCCGCAGAGCGGCTTCCCGCATGCAGCGACGAGGCCGTGAGTACGAATTGCGTGCTCAGCAGCGAAGAGCGTGGGCCCTGGACCATCGAAGAGGTGGTGCCGCGCGTCGGCTTTGAGAATGCTGTCGTCGTGAGCACACCGTCCTTTGAACAGATACCAGGTCTCTTTGGTCGCGACGAACCCGCCATTCTGATCCTGAAATGCGATGAAAATGTTACACAACTTGAAGTCAAGTTTGGTGAAAACTTCATGTCAGACTTAGGCGACTTCGGAACCCTCGTGTACAAGGTGGACAATCAACCACCCGTCGCTTTGCAAACCGCATCATCTGAAGACCGTTCTGCCCTGGGCGTTTATGACGGCACGCAGGCCAGCACGCTCATTCAAGCTTTGTCTGGCTCAAAGAACCTCTTGGTGACGGCTACGTCGTTCACAGGGCGCAATATGACAGCAAGTTTCGCAATCGACGGTGTGCAGGACGCCGTCATCCCTTTGCGAACACTCTGCAATTGGTAGTATCCTGCACACAGGCACCCAGTACTTAAAGGAGGGATTCCATGCGGATCACGATGATTGGGACAGGCTATGTTGGCCTTGTCTCAGGGGTTTGCTTTTCTGATTTCGGGCATGATGTCGTTTGCGTTGATCGCGATCCGCAAAAGATTGCGATGCTTGATGCCGGCGAAGTGCCGATCTATGAGCCCGGACTCGACACGCTTATGGCCAAAAACGTCGAGGCAGGCCGACTTTCGTTCACCACGGATCTCACTACCGCGGTCGACGGCGCTGATGCCGTTTTCATCGCTGTGGGCACACCCACGCGGCGGGGTGATGGCCACGCTGATCTGTCCTACGTAATGGCTGCCGCAGAGGAGGTCGCGCGCGCGCTCACCGACTATGCCGTTATCGTGACGAAATCTACCGTTCCGGTGGGAACCAATCGTCAGGTGAAAGAGACCGTGTCGCGCGCCAATCCAAACGCGAGCTTTGATGTCGCTTCAAACCCAGAGTTTCTGCGCGAAGGCGCGGCCATCGATGACTTCATGAAGCCCGACCGCGTGGTCGTCGGCGTGGAATCTGATCGCGCAGCCGAGGTGATGGCAGACATCTATCGCCCCCTATACCTGCGAGATTTTCCGATCGTAACGACAGATCTCGAATCCGCGGAGATGATCAAATACGCTGCCAACGCTTTTCTTGCGACCAAAATCACGTTCATCAATGAGATTGCCGCGCTCTCCGAACGGGTCGGCGCGGATGTAAAGGAAGTGTCTAAAGGGATGGGCCTTGATGGTCGCATCGGCAACAAGTTTTTGCACGCAGGGCCTGGCTATGGCGGATCCTGTTTTCCAAAGGATACCAGTGCCTTGGCCCGCATCGGACAGGAACATGCTGTGCCTCAATCTATCGTTGAGACGGTCATTCGCGTAAACGACGATGTGAAGGCCCGGATGATCCAGAAACTGCGCGATCTCTGTGATGGCTCGTTCAATGGCAAGACGATTTCCGTGCTTGGCGTGACGTTCAAGCCCAACACCGACGACATGCGCGATGCGCCCTCTTTGACCATTGTGCCGGCCCTTGTGGGCGGTGGCGCCACGGTGCGCGTGGTGGATCCACAAGGCAAGCGCGAGGGTGAAGCTCTTCTGCCCGGTGTGAAATGGCACGATGATCCATATGCAGCGACGGATGGGGCCGATCTGTTGGTTGTCCTGACAGAATGGAATGAATTCCGCGCCCTTGACCTCACGCGCTTGGCTCAATCCATGAAAACAGCGCACATGGCGGACCTTCGCAATGTCTACACCTCGCAAAGCGCACGGCAGGCCGGCTTTATCTCCTATGAGTGCGTTGGCAGACCAGGCCTTTCTGGCTCGGACGAACGATCTCTACGGGCCGTTTAGGCCCGTTTGAGCACATACGCGCAACAAAAAGGCTGGACGGAAGCTAGTGTTTCCGTCCAGCCTTTTTTCTATAGTGTGTTTTCAAGCGAGAAAGACGAAGTCATCCGAGGACAAAACGCTTTCTGAGACACTTATGATATGCGTTCCGGCTTTCTTGCCGCTGAGCTCTGAAAGATCGATCTCGATACCTTTCTTTGTCTCAGTGACATAGTCATCCCTACGATTAATCACGCCGTCGTTGTTGCTGTCCAGATCGCCAAACGAGCCAAATCCGTCCAACACAATAAGATCGTTTTCGTCTGCGTCAAAGTCAGCGATCACGTCGCGACCCCCTGCATCATCTGCACGGAAGACAAACTGGTCAGCCCCTTTGCCGCCCATCAAAGAGTCGTTGCCGGCTCCGCCTTCAAGAACATCGTCACCGGTATCGCCTCTCAGGGTGTCATTTCCCGCGCCGCCAAACATGGTATCATCACCATTGACACCTACCAGCGAGTCCTTTCCGTTCCCGCCGCTTAGGACATCGTTGCCCCAGCCGCCGTTAAGCGTGTCATTGCCCGAGCCTCCGAGCAAGGTGTCGTCATGGCGTCCACCATCGAGTCTGTCGTTTCCACTACCACCCTCGATCCAGTCATTGTCTCTGCCGCCGCGCAGTTGGTCATTGCCATCTCCGCCGAACAAGTGGTCTTCTCCGCGGTCACCATCGACGCGGTCATTTCCGTCGCCGCCCAAAAGCGTGTCATTGCCGTGCTCTCCGCGGATACGATCATTGCCGTCATCGCCATACACAAGGTCATTGTCGCGTCCAGCCACCAGAAGGTCATCGCCCTCTCCGCCAGACAACGTGTCATTGCCCTCGGCGCCATCAAGGCTGTCGCGACCTGTTCCACCGAAAATAAGGTCATTGCCCGAGCCGGAGTCTATGCGGTCATTGCCACCCTGCGCGTGAATGACTTCATCTTTCGATGTACCCCGGACATTGTCCCTTCCCGAGCTCGTATCGGATTTTGCCGCATTCGTCGCCGATTTGCTCAACTGCGGCGCAGTATCCGAGTATTGGGACGCACGAGACGCGGGAACGCCATACTCGTATTCGCCCCTTTTTGGCTCAGGATCATTTCTGTCATCCTGCCGATTGTCATCATCGCCACCATCGTTATCGGGCTTTTTGTCGTCTTGGCCTGATTTATCATCTTCGCGCTTGTCGTCTTCGGCATCGTCCTTTTCGATAACGATTTGCGTGTCGGCATCACCCCGCAACAGAGCCTCCAATGACAAGCCATTCCATTCGTCGAAGAACGATTTACGCGAGCCATCAAGATAAAGGTCTGACTTTTTGCTTGCGTCAACGATGTACTTATCAGACGCCACCTTGTTTCCGGAAATCAGCGCCTTTTCGGTGAACCAAGGCTCATGGAATTTAGCGGAATCGTCAATGCGAATGATCCTGTCTCCCGCATCACTAAAGTCGTTCTCAACGATTTCTACACTCTGCGCCCCGATCAAGCGTAGTGCCCAGCTTTTGCTGTCGATGATGGTATTGCCCTGCACCAGCACGTTCGACACTTCAAAATCTTTGCCAGAACTAAGAAAACCCGCCGGATATGCGTTGAGAAAGCTGTATCCGCCCACTTCAATAGCAATGTGGGCGCCCGAGACCTCGTTGTTGATCACAACGATGTCTTCCGAACCACCTTTCATATTGATGCCGAGATTGTTGATATCCTTGATCTTATTGCTGTCGATGACGACGCGCGCGCCACCTACGATATCAATCCCGGCTTCCTTTCTTCCGCCGCCAATGATCTCGTTGTTTTGGACCAGAATATCGTTGGATTTGCTGATCTTTATGCCATCGCCGGCACCGCGGTGGATGACATTGTTGACGATCTCAATGTTGCTTGCCGGATCCGTCTTGTTCTTGACCGAATGCACGTGGATGACCTGCCTGTGATCATCATTGCTGCCATGCAACTCAAACCCGTCAATGACGATATGATCTTCACCATCAATCTGGATTGTGTCTTCGTTTGCTTTTGCCGGTTTGATGACCGCCTTGCCAGGGCCATCTGCCGATTTCAACGTGATCGGCGCGCCTTTTTTGCCGCTGACGTCAAATTCTATGTTCTCTCTATACTGACCCTCACGCACCAACACGGTGGTTCCAGGCTTCGCTGCATCGATCGCCTCTTGGATGGTTTTGTATGGCCGATCCTTAGAACCGTTACCCCCAGATTTCGCATCTGCATCAACATAAATAGTCTTGGCCATAGTGCACCCTTTCCCTTCCCGCCCAGCGTGTTGCGAAGGCGAAACAATTCAGTTCGTTGGATCGAAAAAAGCAAATTAAGGCTTGCCGACCGCTCCCAAAGGCGGCACGGTGTGCGCACTACAAAACGCTACCTTAGCTTTGAACTTTTCGACCCTGCTCGTGTTCTTTTAAACTGCTCAATGCGGCGATTCTCAGACGTATATTTGTTGAAAGCCGGTCGTTCTGGACCGGCTGTTCACGGACTTATTACAATCCGCAAGTAAACATTTCATTTAGTTGAAATCAGGAAACAATGCTTTTTTCAGAAAAAGCAGTTATTTGGCGAATTATCGCTGTTAGTTGCGAATTGTTGCGGTAAACCGCCACTTTTTCCCTCGTTTCTCGCGTGACACCCCGTAGGAACAGGCAGAATTGTGTCCAAGTTGACCCCAGTTCATAACGAACCGGCCCCGTGTCGGCAGCCAAACCACGCCAGTGGCGGCTTTTTGAAAACAAAAATACGGCAAGTCGACGCTGTAAGAACGCCCTCCTGACCCTCGAGTCTGCCACAAGCGGATCAACTAAGCATTACCCGAAGCTTATGATGAGCGGAGTTTTCCGACATCCAACCGAACTTGATCGCTCAAAATCAATCTCCGGACGGACCGATTTGTCAGATGAGCTATGATCGTTCCAATTCTCTGACGCGCAGTGACCAAACATTCCCCCACAAAACATACCAGTAGTGTTCTGCGTCGTTGATGACCTTCTGGCCCTCATGGCACAGCGTTCGGTGTTGAAATCCTTTAAATGGCCGCACGGGTGATTGTGAAACCTGCGCTCACGCCAAGAAAGATGTTCAGACTAAGCAAAACGCGTTTTTCAAACGGCGATCTGGCGCACCGCGTTGCTGAAAAGATGGTGCCGACGGCTCAACTGCAGGCCCCCGCTGTTCCTAAACCAACGCCTGTCGACGAGCGTCCTCAGCACACCCTAATCGGCTTTCAATGGCCGGTGAACGCAATACTACAGACGCCATGGGCATCACTGTCAGACAAAAACTGACCACTCAGCACCGCCCGAACCGACCAAGTGTCGGCGGATACCTGGGCGAGGGCACTGCTCCAGGTGCAAAACCCACGGGGATTTTCGACGACGCACCTGCGACCGGCAAAGATGCAACCTAGCCAACGCACCCAACGAAGGTATCCCGATGAGACGCTCGCGATACTCAAAACGCCAGATTTGTTCTCACGCGTCTTTACAATGGCGGGCCCAGAGCCGTCCTGGCCGAGCTTACTGAACCCACCTGACCGGCTCAGCTCCAGGCCTTAGGCGCCGTGCGCCACGTAGTGTTCAAAGATGTCGAAGCTCGCGTTGTGTTTATGGGTCAGTTTGGCCACGGGAAGCTTCCCTCTCAACGCCAAGACATCTTGCTCCGTGACATTCTGAGGCAATCGATTGGTGATCAACCTGTTCACCAGGATCAGCTTGTCCGGCCTGACTTTCAGCACTTTCTCCCACGACCGACGGAACGTTTGCTCCGTCAGCTTGAGATACTCAAATACGTAATGCGGCCAGATATAAGCGTCTGGTTGCGTCGCACGTTCCCAATATTCTGTGACCTTTTCATTCCATCTAACCAGCAGAAAGGCGTCCGGTTTCGATGCGATGAACCAGTTGGCAATCTCTCTGGCAGGGCCCGGTCCAAAAAAGACAAAAAAGCCTTCCGTCAAATAGTTTTCAAGCCACTCGTCCAGAGGACGCTCGCAGAACAACGTCGCGTCCGCCCAGACACCCCCATATTTGCGCAAACGGCGCAGGCGCAAAATGTCTGCGCGCGCAGCCCAGGGAAGATCTGGTGGGATATCATCCATTGAAACAAAATCATCGATGTGCGCTTCCGTCAAAACATTGACCTGCCAGCCTGGGTTCATGTCCTCCCAGCTTTTCACACAACTGCGGACCAACTCCGGAGCAGCGTCAAGCCCCTGCCCCCAAAACATGAAAATGTTCCGCGGGATTGAGCTGACGGGACCCGCGTCGAAGTTGACGTCAACTTGCCCTTCGGTACGCTCTTTCAAATATCCGCGCCGTTCAAAGGCCGCGTGCACCAGTTTCATTTTCATGAAAGCCCGCAAAAACAAATGTTGATAATACCGCATCAGCGCCAATCTCCCGGCCTAAATGCACAGAACGCAAAAGTCGGGGGGGCTGACTTGAAATGGCGATTTTCCACTAAAAATAGAATTGCGCAATACAGCTTTAATTGTAACACGACACCCGTCCCTGCTCGATAGCGTAGCTCTGCGCTCTCAGATATTCAATCAAGATCGTCTCAGCAGTTGTCCATGTGATTGCAAAGCCGGCAGAGTTTATCCAGATGGCGCTTTTTCACCAAATTGCCTCGCTTTCGAACCCTCGCCCGTCTACGCCTGACTCATGGCCAAAGATGAATGCTCAGCCGGTCAAAAACGCCTTGGGCAAAAAAAGT
>CAKZYL010000429.1 GCA_937884705.1 uncultured Roseovarius sp.
GGCGTGCAGTTCGCCCGGATCGAGGTCAACGATCAGACCGAAGTGGGGCTTTTCGAGCTGGACATTCGTGACACCGAAAAACTCGAGACCAATTTCGGCGGCGGCGATGATACGGTCGTTCTCAAAGACAATGTGCTGGAAGAGATCAAGCTCGATCTCGACGGGGGAGATGGCGTTGACACGCTGGACCTCTCACAGGTGGACAGCGCCGTCGCGGTGAACCTCGCCGAGGGCACGCTGGGCACGTCAAAGGCCGTGAATTTTGAGAATGTCGAAGGCACTGAGTTCAATGACGTCATCACGGGCAATGATCAGGACAACGTCATTGCCGGAGGGTCGGGTCTCAACATCCTGACCGGTGGTGACGGCGCTGACACGTTCGTGTTTCGCGAAGGAGACGTGGGCGTGAGTGTCATCACTGATTTTGAAATCGAGGTTGATCAAATTCTGATTGAGACCTCAGACCCAAGTGTCACGACAGACAGCCTGCTGAGCAACCTCTCGCAGGACGGAGATGATGTCGAGCTTGCCCTCAACGGTCGGATTGTCACGTTTGAAGACACGACAGTCGACGAGTTTAACGCCGATAGTTTCATATTTGGATAATCGTTAACGAGTATTCGGCGTTGGGCCCCGTCAGCTTCATGCTGGCGGGGTTCGTTTTGTTATGAAACGCCGTGGATAATGCGGCTGTGCATCGAGCCGTTTTGCAGACCGAACGAAGCTGTCAGAGATTTGCGTTGGGACATGCAGCCAGGGCTGCGCAAAGTCTTAACTGGTACTTAATCGCGACCCGCGGGTTCCTTAGCCACAGATATCTGCCGCCATGGCGAGGCCATAGCCATAGGTTGTATCATGTCCCAGTGGCCCCAGTTCCGCCGCCGTTGCGGCGAGGCGTTCGCGCACGGCAGACACCTCCCGTATGTTGGCCAGCGACGGATCTGCTGCCAGGCGTGCTGTGACGAAAGGCGTGGCAATAGATGTGCCTGTTACAAAACGGGTCCCTCGGTCTGAACGCACCATAATATCTACGCCCGGTGCGGCCACATCGACATGCGCCCCGCGCACGGCTCTTCTGTAAATCCGCCGCTCTGCGTCTATGGCCGTCACAGCAATCACCCCATCAAAGCCTGCGGGGTAAAGCGCGCCGCTTCCTGGGCCTGCATTTCCAACAGCTGCGACGAGGATCAAGCCGCGCGCCGAGGCCCGTTCGACAGCCAGATCAAGCAGCTTGTTGTAAGGTCCGGCCAAGGCGAGATTGACGAAATGCACGTCTTCCTCGGCAAGCCAATCGAGCGCCCGGACGAGGGCATCGGCACCGGCCAAAAGCCCTTGCGCATCGCGGCCACCGAAGACGTTCGCCCCCAGAATTCTTGGATTGCGCAGGTGACCTGGATCGGCAAGCACGCTCGCCACATCTGTGCCGTGCGACGCGGCGGGCGCCGGGCCGTCAAAGAAGGTCTTGGTTTCGATGCGCGCATTGGCCAGAGAGCGGGAGGATGTGTCAATTCCCGTGTCGATCATGCCGATCGCGCCGCGAGCCTCACAGCCACCGGCACGCCAATTCATCATGGCATCCGCATAATCCAGCTCATTCGGGTCGCTGGTGTCTTGCTGCAATCGGTAGGCGTGGTTTAGCCCGACTGTAGAGCCTGGGACCGCGGCTTCGAGCTCTTCTATGGCTTGCTGTCCTGTCACACCATCGGGCGTTCTGAAGGTGAGCATCGACAGGCTCAGGCCATCAAGACGGTGTGCATCAAGTTCCGTGTAACCGGCCTGACGTGCAGCGGCGCGCATCTGCTCTGCTGTCTGTCCATTTGGCAGCAAGGCCACCACACGGCGCTGCCCAACGACATCAAACGATTCCGCATTTGCGCCCGGCCGGAGACCTGAGATCGGTGCACAGGCCACCAGAGCGACAAGCGCAGACGCGGCCACAGTGCTTCGTAAAATCCGGGCTGCTGAAATCATGTTGAACCCTCCGTTTAAAACTCTCATGTGGACCCTGGGTCTAAAAAATTTTGTTTTCCAAGCGTCTTTAGCCTTGGTCGTTCAAACCGGCTCTTTGGTTCAGTAAAAAAAGGGAGATCAGCACAAGAACAATTAATTTTGAACCCTGTTGTGGAATTGTGCGACAAAGATAAGAACAATACAAGGGAACTGGCCGCAGGTTATGGATCGCGACGACGCAATACTGCACTACCTTCAGGATCGACTGGACGCTGAGGAACGAAAGTCCTTTGAGCACGCTCTGGCCGAAGATCCCGCCTTAGCCGCGGAAGTGGATGTGATGCGGGCAGTGCGCGATGAAATGGGCGCCGAGCCGCAGCATGAAAAGGCCGAAGAGGTCTGGGACAGGTTGTCCGCGCAGATGGATGGCATGGGCCCTGCCGCCAATGACAATTTCGCACCCTGGTTGGGGGTTTTGAAATATGCCGCCGTTGCCGCCATCGCGGTCGCTGCGTGGCAGTTCACGGTCGTGCCGCGCATTGGTGATCCTCAAGACGGGTTTCGCGCCGCCAGTGAGGCAAGCGCTGAGTTCGTCCTGCAGGTGCGGTTCGTGGAAAGCGCGACGATCGCCGACATCGGCGACCTTTTGGGCCC
>CAKZYL010000430.1 GCA_937884705.1 uncultured Roseovarius sp.
AACCGCAGCGCCTCGGCCATCTGGGCCATGCGCTTGTCATCGCGCGCCACATGGATCACCGGGCGTTGGGTTTTTTCCACCTCGCCCAGCACGAGCCGCGCGTCGACCCCTTCTGGTGCCCCGCCGACGGAAAGAGACATCGCATCTGACATAGTCTTAATGTAGCGCGCTGAAGTTCATGTTCTGAAACATGCCCCACAGGCCGGTTACAAATATCGAAACCACCCCGATGATCTGTGTCAGCATGCGGTGGCGATGCATCAACTTGTATAGCGGCTCTCCCTGGAGATCTTCGTTCAGGATCCGGCGGGAGGAGGCCACACAGATCAGCGCGACAATGCTCATCGGGAAGCCCAAGAGGAACAGGGCCTGAGAAAACTCATGCTTGTAGACAAAGCCGAGCAGCAACAGCATGGTCAGGACAAAACACCCAAAGCCAGCGACCAACAGCCCGGTCTGATCGGCAATAGAGGTGATGCGCCGCGTGTTGATCCTTACAAGCATATCGACGTCATCGAGCTTTTGTGCGTCTGCGGCGCGACGCGCGCGCGTGACCATGTCCCAAGGGACGCCCAGCACCCAGTGGCTGGTTGAAGACCAGAAGACCGCGAGCATGATCCAAAACCAAAGGTTGGAAAAGCTGCGCATGTCGATCAGCTCAAATATCTGGGTGTAGATGTCCAATAAAACTCTCGGATAGCCTGTTTGTCTTCGCGCTTTTTGCGCGTGTTTGCCCCTCTTACCCTCGCTTGCAGGTGATTCCTACCCTTGAGATGCGCGCGCGTCCGTGTCACTCAAGGTTGCCAGGCTTACGCCTAGAAGAAGGAAGACCCATATGCGCCCAACGCAAGGCCCGTTTCCACGCACTCGGTTGCGTCGCACACGCCAATCCCCTGAAATTCGCGCTTTGGTGGCCGAAACAACCCTCAGCGCCAGTGATATGATTTGGCCCATCTTTGTGCGCGAAGGCACAGCCATGGAAGAGCCGGTGCCATCGATGCCAGGTGTCGTGCGCCGCTCTGTTGATAAGGCGGTCGAAGCGGCGCGTGAGGCGGCGGATCGTGGGATCCCGGCGATTTGTCTGTTTCCCTATGCCGAGGCGCATAACCGCTCATCGGATTGCGCTGAGGCATGGAACCCGGAGAACCTGTCCAACCGAGCGACACGTGCGATCAAAGAAGCCGTTCCGGATATCGCCGTGATGACGGATGTGGCGCTCGATCCCTATTCGGACACTGGCCATGACGGTTTTGTGGTCGATGGCGAGATCATCAATGACGCCTCGGTTGAGGCGCTGGTTAAGCAGGCGCTGAGCCAGGCCGAAGCCGGGGTCGATATCATCGGTCCCTCGGACATGATGGATGGCCGGATCGGGGCCATTCGCACGGCGCTGGAAGGGGCAGGGCATCACAACGTCATGATCATGTCGTATGCGGCAAAGTATGCATCGGCGTTTTACGGCCCGTTTCGCGATGCCGTGGGCGCATCAAGCGCGCTCAAAGGTGACAAGAAGACTTATCAGATGGATGCGGCAAACTCAGACGAGGCGATGCGTTGTGTGGCGCGCGATCTCGAAGAGGGGGCCGACATGGTCATGGTGAAGCCCGGCCTGCCGTATTTGGATATCTGTCGTCGGGTCAATGATGAGTTTGGCGCGCCAACATTCGCCTATCAGGTGTCGGGCGAGTACGCCATGATCATGGCCGCGGCGCAAAACGGATGGTTGGACCGTGATCGCACGATCATGGAAAGCCTCATGGCCTTCAAGCGCGCCGGGTGTCGTGGAATTTTGACCTATTTTGCCCCGGAGGTCGCTGCGGCCTTGCGCTAAGGCGCGATTTCCCGCCGGTATACGCTTTGTGAATGACAGCCAGAATGCCATGCGATATACTGCGCGCAGACCGGGAAAACCCGGCGCGGTATATCAGGCAGACTACAGGTATCATCATGAAAAGCATCACCCGACGCAACTTCGGATTTTCACTGGCATGCGTGCCCTTTGTGGCGGCATGTGGGAACGGCGTAGGATCCACCAAGGGGCAGGAAATTGACGCGCGCTCAGACGCGACGATGGACTATCTTTTGACCAATTTTCCAGCGAGCCAGGAAGTGGATCGCAAAAGCACGGGCAAGCTTATCATGCCCCTGGTCACGGAAGGTGGCCTGATCGTCGGCGGTGGATTTGGCCGCGGGGCGCTCCGGGTCGGCGGCGCCACGGTGGATTACTATTCCGCGACCAAAGGGTCTGTTGGGTTGCAGATCGGGGCGCAACAATTTGCCCATGTTCTGTGGTTCATGACAGAAGACGCATTGGCCAACTTCCGGCGCGCATCGGGATGGGTTGCCGGGGCGGACGTGGAATATGTGATCAACGACCAGGGCGCGAATTTAAGAGCTGACACGGTGACGACAACGGCGCCTGTGGTCGGCATTGTGTTCGGTCAGGGTGGCGCTTTGGTGGGTGCATCGCTTGAGGGCATGAAATACACCCGGATCATTCCCTGATCCGGCATCTGCTCGCAACCCATGGTCAATGCAGGGTGAACTCACCTGTCACCTGGCGCCACTCGCCGGGTGCAATAAGTTTGCGATGAGTGAACTGAACAGAGTGGAGAGGGCCTTCGATTTCGCGCTGCCAGAATTCCACGAAGTCAAAGAGCTTCGGGTGATCGGGCGCGAGATCATAGTCCTGCCAAATGAATGAGTTTAAAACGCTGGTGTAGTCGGGCATCCGGTAGAAAAGTTCCGCTGTGGTCAAGCCGTAGCCTTTGAGCATCATTTCGGTTTCTGTCATCGATTTTCTGCCTCGGTGTTGTTTTATCCAGAATCAGGATGCCGAATTCAAAAAGCTTTGCAATTAAAACAGTATTTTAGCAGTCGTAAGGGCGTGCTGCCAAAGCAGGAAGGGCACAGGGATTGCACGCTACATCCTGCCTCTGATATAGTCGTAACAACTAAATATAGTCGTCGTGTGAGCAGATTGGATACTACGTGAGCGATACGCCGGAAACCCCTGAAAACGAAGACGAAAAGCCCGAACGCCCGGCATATGACGGGCCCACGGTGTCGATCTCGGATGAGATGAAATCATCCTATCTCGATTACGCGATGTCGGTCATCGTGAGCCGGGCCATTCCGGATTTGCGCGACGGCTTAAAACCTGTGCATCGGCGCATTCTTTATGCGATGCATGAAACCAACAACGGCCATGACAAGCCTTATCGGAAGTCTGCAAGGCCTGTGGGCGACGTGATGGGTAAGTACCATCCCCATGGCGATTCTGCGATTTATGACGCGCTTGTGCGCATGGCGCAGGATTTTTCGATGTCGCTGCCGCTGGTGGATGGACAGGGTAATTTCGGGTCGATGGAGGGGGATAACCCGGCGGCCATGCGCTATACCGAAGTGCGCATGGACAAACCTGCGGCGTACCTGCTCGCCGATATCGAAAAAGACACGGTCGATTTTCAGGACAATTATGACGGTAAAGACCGCGAGCCATCCGTTCTTCCGGCGCGGTTCCCCAACATGCTGGTCAATGGCGCGGGCGGCATTGCGGTTGGTATGGCGACAAATATTCCGCCGCACAACCTTGGCGAAATTGTCGATGCCACATTGGCCTTGATCGACGATCCGGATCTCGATTCCGCGCAGCTCAATGACTACGTGCCGGGGCCTGATTTTCCCACGGGTGGCATCATGCTCGGGCGATCGGGGGCTCGGAAAGCGTATCTGGAGGGGCGCGGCAGCGTGATCATCCGCTCCAAGACCCGGGTCGAGGAGATCCGCAAAGACCGCTATGCCATCGTCATCGATGAGATCCCCTATCAGGTGAACAAAGCTGCGATGATTGAGAAAATCGCAGAGACGGCGCGGGACAAAAAAATCGAAGGCATCGCGCATGTTCAGGACGAATCCGACCGCAACGGCGTGCGCGTGGTAGTAGAGCTCAAGCGGGACGCGACGCCCGATGTGGTGCTCAATCAGCTCTTCCGGTTCACGCCGATGCAGACCTCGTTTGGCTGCAACATGCTGGCGCTGAATGGGGGGCGACCGGAACAGTTGACCCTGCGCGGATTCTTAAGCGCTTTCATCAGCTTCCGGGAAGATGTTGTTGCGCGCCGTACGGCTTATGACCTGCGCAAAGCGCGGGAGCGGAGCCATGTCCTCTGCGGCTTGGCGGTGGCTGTGTCCAACGTGGATGAGGTTGTGGCGACGATCCGGAGCTCTGCGGATGCGGCTGAAGCGCGCGAAAAGCTGATGACGCGGCGCTGGCCAGCGCAGGACATTTTGGAATACATCGCGCTGATTGATGACCCGACGCACACGGCCAATGAAGATGGCTCCTACAATCTGAGCGAAACGCAGGCCCGCGCAATCCTCGATCTGCGCCTGCAACGGCTCACGCAATTGGGCGTACGAGAAGTCACCGACGAACTTCAAGAATTGGCCGGTAAGATTAAGGAATACCTGGCAATTTTGGCATCGCGCGAACGCATCATGCAGATCATTTCTGACGAATTGCACGAGGTCAAAGACCAGTTTGCCGTGCCGCGCCGGACAGAGATTGTCGAATGGTCGGGCGACCTGGAAGATGAAGATCTCATCGAGCGTGAGGATATGGTCGTGACGGTGACGTCCGGCGGCTACATCAAACGCACGGCCCTAGCGGATTTCCGGGCGCAGAAACGGGGTGGGAAGGGTCTGTCGGGCATGCAGACCAAGGAAGAAGACGTGGTCACCACGCTTTTTGTGGCCAACACCCATACGCAGCTTTTGTTCTTCACCACCGATGGAATGGGCTACAAGCTCAATACCTGGCGCCTGCCATTGGGGGGGCGGACATCCAAAGGCAAAGCCATCGTGAATATTCTGCCAATCCCGCAGGGTGTCTCCATCGCGGCCATCATGCCGGTGGATGTGCCCGAAGAGGACTGGGTCGATCTGCAGATTTTCTTTGCGACATCTGCTGGAGATGTGCGCCGTAACGCCTTGTCAGACTTCACGAATGTCAAATCCAACGGCAAGATTGCCATGAAGCTGCCCGATGAAGATACGCGGCTCGTGAATGTGCGGATTTGCAGCGAGGATGACGATGTTATGCTGGTGACAAGCAGCGGTCGCGCGATCCGCTTTCCAACGACGGAGGTGCGCGTGTTTAAAGGGCGCGATTCTACCGGCGTGCGCGGGATCAAGCTTCAGGGCAAGGACGCGGTCGTGTCGATGTCTATCATTCGCCATTTCGAGGCGACACCTGATGAGCGCGCGACCTATCTGAAGATGCGGCGCGCGGCGGAAGGGGCCGCCGATGAGGGTGAGAGTGACGAAGAGGCCAATGCCGACGCAGAGATCAGCCAAGAGCGGTTTGAAGATATGCGGGCAGCTGAAAATCTCATCCTGACAATCACGGATGGCGGATCCGGTAAGCTTAGCTCTAGCCATGACTATCCGGTGCGCGGGCGTGGCGGTATGGGTGTGCAGGCCATGGACAAAGCGCTGCGCGGTGGGCCTTTGGTGGCGTCCTTTCCGGTCGAACCCGAGGATCAGATCATGCTGGCCACATCTGGTGGCCAATCGATCCGCGTGCCGGTCAAGGGCATTTCTTTCCGGTCACGCTCGGCGGGCGGTGTGAAGGTGTTTGACACGGCCAAGGGCGAGCATGTCGTGAGCGTTGCTTGGATCGCCGATCAGGGTGAGGAAGACGAGGTCACGGTTGACGAGGCTGAGAGCTGAAGAAGTACCGACAGTTTTCTGAAAAGATACGATATTTCGCGTAGAAACGCGCTGGATCATGCTGACTTTTTGACACAATTGCGCGCCATCTGCTTGCCGGTGGGAACGATTGGGTCGAATGAGGAAGGGCACCGTGGCAGCACGACGCGACAGGTGGTTAGATCAAACCAGTTTGAACGGGATCCGGGTTGTGATCGGATCCTTTCTGTCTGCGGTCGCCTTAGGTTTGCCATCAGGGTTCGATCCGCATGCGGTGTTTGATTTCATTGTGCCTGCCGACATGGTGCAGGCGGTGGGAACAACCGCGTGGCTGATGCTCGCTGTGATGTTCGCCCTAGGCATCATGTTGCGGGCCACAACCTTGATGTTGGTGGTATTGGTCGTCTCATCTTGCATGGCGACATACCTGTTGGGCAACGCGGACCTTAGCGTTGTTTGGCAGTTCGTTGCCTTCGCGGCGTCAATGCTTTTGTGTTACGGCTCTCTGAGGCCCTATGAGATGCACAAAGCCGCGCTTTTCCCAGTGTTGGGGCTGCGCGGAGGGGCGGCGCGAGCCATGCAAAAAGACGTTGCACCGCGGCGGGTGAAGGTGACGAAGCGGCCGATCGATCAAGGTGAGGCGCAGGATAATCTTCGACATATGCGGCCGGTGATCGCGCCGACGGAACAAATGATCGGCATGTCTGATCGGGCATCAAGGCGATCGAACCCAGCCGCTTTGCAAGATGATGACTGGCCTGAGGAGGACATCATCAACATCTTCGCTCATCATTGAGGTTGTGAAACCACGCTGCATAGAGATCTTGCTGCCTGTCAGTTGCGCGCCGATACATGCCGCCTTAGGTGACATGGAAACAGAAAGGACATTGAGCAATGGGCATTATCCTTCTTTTCGCCGTAGCGTTTGTCATTCCTTTTTGGAAATTGTTGCCGCAGTACGGTCTCTCAAAATACTGGGCGCTGGCCGCCTCTTTTCCGCTTTTTGCCTTGGCGCTTCTCTATGTGATGGCGTTTCTTTCCACCCCGTCGAAGGGTTAGCTCTGGCGCCGCACGATGACAGCGCGTAGGGTTACAACCGCTGGATGGATCAGGCGCGCCGCATGGGTCACCTCAGGCGGCAAAGGAATACGAATGTCTGCTAAGTATTTGAAATCTTGTATTGTGGTGGCTTTGGTCGCTGGGTGTGGCGCGCCACCCGAGGGGACAAGTCAGGACAATATCTCGGATTTCATTTTGGCAGCCTCGACCATCGGGTGTGACCTGGTCCATGATTCCGACTACGCGCCGGTCGAATTTCAGGCTGGCCTCACCCGCGAGCAGGCATTGAATATCACGGGTTTTCTCATGGCCCGTGGTGATGCCGTCGCGCTGCCCGAGGGTGGTGTGCGCATAACAGGTGGGGCATGTGCGCCTGCATAAGCAGTGACCTCAGGGTCTTGCAGTAAGTTTCTCAAAAACCGCATATATCGACGAGACACCGCGGCAAAACAGCGCTAAAAACGTTTCATGGGCTCAAAATGGGCTTTGGACTGCGACTGAACATAGAAAGAAAAGGACATCCGCCATGGCTGTAAGAGACGAAAACGCAAAACAAAGCTGCCTTTTGGGCTGCGCGGCGACAGGCGGTCTCGTTGGGATTGCAGCGATGGCGCTGATCTTCTTCGTCGGCGAAGAGTATGGCAGCGCGGCGTCGATCTTTCTGGGGGGCGTTGCTGGCATTGTTGTCACTCTCTTGATGATATTCTTGTTTTGCCGCGAGTTGCCTGAGCCACCCGTCATGGCGCGCAGCGCAGCACCAAAACCGACGCCGGCGCCGAGCCCGGCCCCCACGCCTGCACCGGCCCCAGCACCGAGTCCCGAACCCGCCCCTGCACCTGCTGCGGCGGAGGCTGACGCTGGCGCAGATGCTGGCGACAAACCCACTGGGTTGTCTGAGGCCCGCGACGGGAAAGCGGATAACTTGAAGGAAATCAAAGGTGTCGGGCCCAAGCTTGAGAAATTGCTCAACAGCATGGGGTACTATCATTTCGATCAGATCGCAGCGTGGACCGCGAAAGAGGTGGCGTGGGTTGATGAAAACCTCGAAGGGTTCAAAGGGCGCGTGACCCGTGATGGTTGGGTCGATCAAGCTAAAATTCTTGCCTCCGGCGGCGACACGGAGTTTTCAAAGCGCGTTGACAAAGGTGATGTTTATTAAGGTTCTATGACACTTATCGCCCCATGACAGATCGTGACCCCGCTGGCCGGAAAGGCCGCCAGGCAGCATTGGTCATTGCGGGCACCTCCATCTTCTGGATCTTGATGGGCTTGATCGCCGACAAAGAGGGGTTCAGCCAGTCGACGCGACTGGTCTTCGATCTGGTTGCGTTGGCTGGCTTTCTGTTTGCGTTTTGGCTGATCTACCAACTTTGGCGGGATCGACAGGGCGGTGACGGGCAATGATCAAACGTTTTGAGTTTGGCGGGCAAGACATCGCCGCAGACATCCGTGACCGGTACAATTACGACGGCGATCTGGCTGAGATTTACGCGACAACGCGGGATTTCGAGGTGCACAAATGGCATCACTACATCCCGCTCTATGATCGCTACCTCGGACGGTATCGCGGCACGTCTGTCAGGATGCTGGAAATCGGCGTCAGCAAAGGCGGCAGCCTGCAGATGTGGCGCAGGTTTCTGGGCGAAGACGCGGTGCTTTTTGGCATTGATATCAACCCAGACTGCGCCGCGCTTGATCGGCAGTCGGGCCAGGTGCGGATCGGATCTCAGACCGACCCGGCGTTTCTAAAAGCGGTGGTCGAGGAAATGGGCGGCGTTGACGTTGTGCTTGATGATGGCAGCCACAAGATGGCCCATATTGCCGCGTCATTGCACACGCTTTTTCCGATGTTAGAGATTTACGGGACCTATCTGATCGAGGATTTGCACGCGGCGTACTGGGCGGGCTGCGGTGGCGGGTTTCGGGCGCCTGAGAATTTCTACAACACCGTGCGCAAGATCATCGACGACATGCATCACCCCTATCACAGCCGAGATCTTCAGGTGCCAGAGCTTGAGGGGGCTGTGACGGGTGTGCATGTTCATGACTCGCTCGTTGCTATCGACAAAGGACTGATTTTGGACCCCGCGCATTCCAGGGTTTCCTAAGCCACACTTGGCGAAACGTGAACGGTTTTGGGCGTGTGACGGTCTTTTTATCCCCAGGGCGCTGCAGTATAGTGAACTAAGCAAAAGAGGTTGGGCATCCGTGACAAGACGATCAAATATGGTTTGGCGACAGATACTTGTCGGCTTGTGTGTGACCGCCGTTTTGGCGTCCTGCGGGCAGAAAGACGACACCCGGGTGCTGTTTGACGGGATGTACTACAAGGCCAAAACGAAATCCGTCAGCAAAGATGAGCGTAAAGCGTTTGAAACCGTGGTGCGCCGTCCGGAGAAGGGGATCAACGGGGCTTTGGCAGCCGGTGAACATGACGCAAAAATATACTGCCTGACGAGTTTTGGCACGTCTGAAATTGCGTGGACCCGTGGCCCGGCGGATCCGAATGCAGAGCGCTATGCGGAAAGCGGATCACTTGTTTTGAACGGAAGCTGCGTTCTTTGGTGACGGCCCGACGCGGGATGTTATTGCATATCAAACGGGCCATCCCCAGTTTTTTGAGTGTGTCATTGATCTCGGAGAAGTCGTATGTTTCGCAAAACCTTAGGTACTGTCTGCTTGTGTCTGGTCACATTGGCCAATCCTGCCTCCGCAGACACGGGGCTGTCGCAGGAGGCTGACATCAATAAGGGTCTGGTTATCATAGCGGCCGCAGACAAGATCAGACGATCCTGCGACACAATCGGCGGGCGCCTCTTTCGCGCGCAACGCTATGCGAATTCTCTCAAAGAGGTGGCCCGGTCCCGAGGATATAGCGATCAGCAAATCGACGCCTTTCTCGATAGCAAGGCCGAACGGGCCAAGGTCCGTGAAAAGCGTAATGTGTATTTTCAGAACCAGGGTGCAAGCAATCTCGATCACGCTTCACTTTGTGTTTTGGGCTACGCGGAAATCGCCCGTAATAGTCAGATCGGGTATCTGTTGAAAGCCAGATGAGGGCGCATGGCGGGCAAAGCAGGCTTTTTGATGTGCACTGTATGCGCCGTGGCCCTTGCGGCGTGCTCAGGCGGGCCAGCCCCGCGCAAGGATCTGCAAGTCGTGTCGAGCGGTTTTGCCCCTGCATACCTGGGCATTGAGACCCATTTGCTTGACGGGGATCTGGTCAACTTTCAGGTGGAAATGACAGGCGCGCGCGACCGTAGGGATGTGACGCGTTATGCCGACTGCGCGGCCGCGCAGTACACGCTGATCCGCGGTTTTGGCTTTGCCCGGCATGTGCGTACAAATGTGGCAGAACAAAGCGGCACATGGCTTGGCGATGCCGTCTATGTGATTTCGCCATCACTGCCGGACGGTGTTAATCAGCTTGACGCAGAAGTTGTTGCGCAAGACTGCGCCGAAAATGGTATACCTATGGTCTAGAAATATCGGTAAACTCAAACAAAATTGGATCCCGATACTGTATGACAGAGACCCCAAACTTCTTCGAGGCCATGATGGCTCAGGCCCAGGAAATGGCCAAGGCGATGAACCCTGCACTCGCGACGTTTTCGTCAAAGGACATGGAAGCGTTGTGGCCCACCATGCCCAAAGACATGATGGAGATGTTCTTTGGCAAGGGCATCAGTAAAGACGGGCTGGACGCCAAGACCAGATTGCTGATCACGCTGGCGGGGCTGACGATGTTGGGCGCGTAATCTGACACGCATATCCGCATGACGGTGCGCCACCTGCTTGAGGCCGGCGCAACGCGCGATGAGATTGCTGAGACCATCTCGATGATGTCGGTTTTTGCCGGGATCCCCTCGATGACGCGGGCCATGGATCTGGCGCGGGAGATCCTTGATGCACAAGAAGAGAGCGAAGATTGAGGATCTGGCCTGCTTTGATCCTGATAAGCCTCACGGGGCCCGTCTTTGCCGTTGAGCTGGCCCAGTGCAATCGCACCACCCATGTCAGCCACGGGGGTGAGGATATGCACCGCGATCTGGGCGAGGGGCGCGTCATGTGGCGTGATTGGTGGTCACAGGAGGGCACAGCCACGGACTACACAATTATGGATTGCGGCCCGGGTGAGGCGCTCACGTTTCGCACGGCTGAGGTGAATATGGGCGATGACATTCCCTTTGATCGTACTGAGGATGCGCTTGAGGTGGTTGCACGTCACGAAGGCGGCGCGCGCATCTTTGCGACCTTGATGCGCATGGCGGATGATCTGGGTCGCATCGCAAAGGACGTGTCGGTTTTGTCCTCGGACACCGAATCTTGCGCCTGCGCTGCTCTTTATGCTGATTTACGCGGCACCAAAGCGGCCTTTGAGCTCAAAGAGTAACGGTTCGGCTCACATGAATGAGAACAATCGTTGCCCTGCGGTCAATCGGCCTATCTTTTGAACACACAATTGAAGACCGCCCTGCCAATGCCCGTTGCACTCCTCCCCCGATCCGTAAATAAATTCGCCGTATCCGGGCGGCGTCTTGCGCACCGACAAACTCAGAAAGGGTAGGGGGTTTGGAAACCATCATCCTTTTTGCGCCTCTTTTGGGGGCGCTTCTTGCAGGGCTGACATGGCGCGTCATCACAGACGCAGGCGCCCAGTGGGCCGCGACCGGTCTGATGATCTTTGCCGCGCTGCTTTCTTGGGCGCTTTGGGCCAATTTCGACGGCGATATGCGGCAAGTCTATTTGCTAGACTGGGTGCGCTCTGGCACGCTGGATGCGGCGTTGGCTGTGCGTCTGGATGCGACATCAGCGCTGATGATGGTGATCGTGACCTCTATTTCGGCGTTGGCCCATCTCTATGCCATTGGATTTATGGAGCGCGACAAGGCCTTTGACGAAGGCCTCAGTTTTCGCCCGCGTTTCTTTGCCTATCTGTCTTTGTTCACCTTCGCGATGCTGCTCTTGGTGACCGCCGACAACATGCTGCAGCTTGTGCTTGGCCTCAATGTTAGCGCGGCGATGGTCTATCTGTTGATCGCGTTTCGACATCACTACAAAAGCGCCAATGCGGCTGCGATCAAATCCGTGGTTATCATGGGCTTGGGTAATGTGGGTCTGTTCTTGGGGGCCGCAGGGCTCTTTATACTGACAGACAGCCTCGCCTTTGACGACATTTTTGAGACGGTTTCAGACGGCACGTCCGCACCTCTCTTTGCGGGTCTGTCTCTCATTGAGGTATCTGCAACGCTTGTATTGGTCAGCGCCATGGCAGCGTCTGCTCAGATTGTCCTGCATAGCTGGTTGCCCGACGCGATGGAGACGCCAACTCCGGCGTCGGCCCTGATAGCGGGCATTTTTGTCATGAGCGGGGCTTTTGTTATCTGGCGGTTGTCACCGCTCTTTGCGATCGCACCGGGCGCGTCGGGTCTGACGGTTGGTGTTGGGGCTGCAACAGCCCTTCTGGCTGCGCTCTTTGCCTGTACTCAGACGGACGTGAAGCGCGCGATGGCCTATTTTGCCTCGGCGCAGATGGGGTTTGTTTTTGTGAGTTTGGGTTTGGGCTTGGGGCAGGACACCGGCGATATCGTGGGCATGCAACTCCCGCTCTTTGCTGTGGTACAAGTGATGCTTGCTCTTTGCCTCGGTGCGGTGATGCGGGCCATGGATGACAACCGCGATCTCAGAACGTTTGGCGGCTTGCGCCAGAAACTGCCTGCCGTGGCTTTGCTGATGGTTTTGGTGGCCTTGGTCGCAACCGGATTTGGTGTGTCGCAAGCCGCATTGGGCGTGATCGCACCTGCAACAGGGCAACGTCTTTATAGCATGGCTTTCGCATCTCAACCCGTCTTGTTCTGGATCCTGTGCTTCGCGGCCGGATTTGGTGTTTTCGCGATCTGGCGCATCGTCTTTTTGTCCGTCTTTGGCGCCTCGCGAGCGCGTCAGGATGTGTTTGATGCAGTTGGAAAGACGCCGCTGATTATGGTTGTTGCTGTGACAGTCATGGGTGTGATGCTGCTGTCTTTCGTGGTGTGGAAAGTCAACGCATTTGCGGCTTTGCCCGGGTCGTCCACGCCCGGGTGGATGTCAGTTGCGCCCCTCATTGCCACAGGCCTGAGTTTTCTTGTGGCGGTCTGGTTTTACCTGCTGCAACCAGGCCTGCCCAAAACGCTCAAAGCATCGCTGTCCGGGCTACACCTTGCCCTGCAAAACGGATTTTACTTCGATGCGCTTTGCAACCGTATTCTGACGGCGCCGCTCAGGACGCTCGGAGAGGCATTTTCTGAGACAGGCGACGGGCGCGTGTTCAGCGCTCCGTTCTCGGCTCTCAGCACGCGCCTTGTTGTCACCTATTCAGACATCATCGACAGGCGGTTTGGCGGTGTGCTTTTGAGCGCAGGCGCTTTGGTCTTTTTTGGGTTGCTTGCCGTGATCTCGTGGACTGTGATCAGCTGGGATCCCGCTTAATGGACAACTTACTGTCGATCACAATTTTCATTCCCGCGATTGCAGCGGCAATTCTGGGGACCTTTTTAAGCGGTGATGATGCAGAGGCTCGGGGCAACGCCAAATGGGTGGCTTTCATTGCCACTTCCATGACCTTCATTGTCTCGCTCTTCATCGTGTTTGAGTTTGATCCGGGCGACGGCGGCTTTCAATACGTAGAAGAAAAGGATTGGCCGCTCGGCCTGACGTACAAGGTGGGCGTGGATGGCATCAGCCTCGCCCTTGTGATGCTCACGACGTTTTTGATGCCGCTGGTGATTGCGGCGTCCTGGAAACACGAAGACCGGACCAAGGGCTTTGTGATCGCGCTTTTATGTCTGGAGACGATGCTTCTTGGGACATTTCTTGCGCTTGATCTGGTGGTCTTTTTCGTCTTTGCTGAAGGGGCGCTTATCCCGCTGATGGTGGTGCTTGGGATCTGGGGCGGTGACAATGGGCGCGTGTCAGCGCTCAGGCTCATGTTCACCGCTTTGCCCGGCGCGTCGCTTTTGGTTGTGGCGATGGCGGCCATGGCCTTTGATGCGCAGACCACCGACATTGAGGCGTTGATCACGCATCAGTTCAACGCCGAGCCCCTCTCGCTTTTGGGCGTCGAGGTGTCGGGCGGCGCGCAGACGCTGATGGCGCTGGCATTCATGCTGAGTTTTGCCTCCAAGTTGCCGCTTTGGCCGATGCACGCCTGGGTGCAGGAGACTTATGCGCGCGTGCCAACCGGTGCGGCGATGGTCATGGCAGCGCTCTTTGTGAAAATCGGCGCTTACGGAGCGCTCCGGTTTCTCTATCCCATTCTGCCCGAGGGCACCGTGGTTCTGGCGCCCATTCTGGTTTGGTTGTCGGTCATCACCCTGATCTACGCGGCAACGGCTGCCCTCGTGCAAACCAATCTCATGCGGCTTCTGGCCTATGCGGGCGTGGCGCATATGGCCCTGGTCACCCTGGGCATTTTCTCGGCCAACCAACAGGGCATTGACGGTGCGATTTTTCAGATGGTGAGCCACGGGGTGGTGATCTCTGCGCTGATGATGTCTGTGGGCGTGCTCTATGACCGGGCAAACAGTCACGATGTCAAAGCCTTCGGCGGGATCGCCACCCGCATGCCGGTTTTTGCCTTTGGGACTATGATGTTCATTTTCGCAGGTCTTGGGGTGCCTGGCACGTCGGGTTTTGCCGCCCTTTTTCTGACCATCGTGGGCGCGTTTCAGGCGTATGCGCTGGCGGCCGTGCTGGCGATGCTGGGCATGGTGATTTCCGCTGCCGCGCTGCTTTCGATGTATAAGCGCGTGGTGTTCGGGCCGTTGATCAAGCAGAACCTGAAGTCGATCAGCGATCTGGATCGCCGTGAAAAAGCGGTTTTTGCGGCTCTGCTTGTGATGATCCTCTACTTGGGGCTTTTCCCCGGCCTCGTCACTGATGTCACGGGCGCATCGGTCGAGGCGGTTTTGGCAGGCTATGAGCAAGCTGAACCGACCACAGACGAGGTCCAATGAGGGGCCTTTACGGCGCCGTTGGGGAGATTTTTGGAAAGATGAAACGCGAAACATGGCCCGCAGGGTATGCCCGGCGCGTTCTGGATCAGGTAGACAGCACGAACGCCGAGGCCATCCGACTGACACGTGACGTGGCGGGCCCGACATGGATCATGGCGCGCAAGCAGACGGCGGCGCGGGGACGGCGCGGGCGGGCGTGGGTGATGGCAAAGGGCAATTTTGCCGCGACCTTGCTGTTGCACCCGGGCGGGCCAGCCGATCGCGTCGCGCTGCGGTCTTTCGTTGCGGCGTTGAGCCTGTTTGATGCCTTGGTCGCGGTGACCGGCCGGGCCGAAAGCTTTGCCCTAAAATGGCCCAATGATGTGCTGTTGCACGGCGGGAAGCTGGCCGGGATCCTGCTGGAAAGTGCGGGCAGCGCGGGCAAGGCCCAGCACCTGATGATTGGGATCGGGGTTAATCTGGTTTCAGCTCCCAGTGCTGAGCTGGTTGAGCCGGGCTCTCTGCGGCCTGTGTCGCTGCTGGAGGAAACGGGTATCGAAGTCAGCCAGGAGGACTTTCTGGGTCACCTCGCGCTGGCCTATGCCCATTGGGAAGATCGTTTCGCCACCTACGGGTTTGAGCCGGTGCGACAGGCATGGCTTGCCCGCGCTGCCCGCGTGGGCGAGGTGATGACGGCGCGGACAGGCACCACCGAGACAACCGGCATATTCGAGACAGTAGACGAGACCGGCCATCTTGTTCTAAAGACGCGCGACAGGCGGCAGGCGATCTCTGCGGCCGACGTGTTTTTCTAAGGGGCTGGCATGCTTCTGGCCATCGACTGCGGCAACACCAATACGGTCTTCTCGATCTGGGACGGGTCGGATTTTCTGTGCACGCTGCGCACATCAACCCATCATGCGCGCACGGCAGATGCCTATTTCACATGGTATTCGACGCTGGTGAAGCATTACGGCCTGAACGTTGACATCACGGATGTGATCATTTCCTCCACTGTGCCGCGCGTTGTCTTTAACCTGCGCGTGTTTGCTGATCGGTTCTTTGGCTGCAGGCCGTGGGTGGTGGGCAAGCCGGATTGCGCTTTACCGGTGAACCCCAGGGTGGATGAAGGCACGATCGTGGGGCCTGACAGGCTGGTGAATTCGGCAGGGGCCTATGATCGCCACGGCGGCAACCTCATTGTTGTGGACTTTGGGACGGCGACCACCTTTGATGTGGTGGCCGATGATGGTGCTTACGTCGGCGGGGTGATTGCGCCCGGTGTGAACCTGTCGCTGGAGGCGCTTGCTGCTGCGGCGGCGGCGCTGCCCCATATCGACGTTACAAAACCCCAAAAGGTTATCGGCACCAACACGGTGGATTGCATGCAGTCTGGTGTGTTTTGGGGCTATGTGGGCCTCGTGAATGGAATATGCGCACGTATCAAGGGCGAATATGACCGCTCGATGCGTGTGATCGGAACTGGCGGGCTTGCGCCGCTTTTTGCGCAAGGAGACATGCTCTTCGACGTGATCGAAGAGGATCTGACAATGCATGGGTTGACAGTGATCCATGCGCATAATGTGAAAGGCAATTAGAGTCCAAAATGAGCAGTGAACGTATGGTCTATCTGCCCCTCGGCGGGGCGGGTGAAATTGGTATGAACGCCTATGTCTACGGCGTGGGTCCGCCAGACAAGGAGAGGTTCATCCTTGTGGATCTGGGCGTGGCGTTTCCGGATATGGACGGCACGCCCGGGGTGGATCTGATCTTTCCCGATGTTTCGTGGCTGGAAGCGCGGCGTGATCGCCTTGAGGCCGTGTTCATCACCCATGCGCACGAAGATCATGTGGGCGCCGTTGCGCATTACTACGATAAACTGGGCGCGCCGATTTATGCCCGCGCCTTTACCGCCAATATCGCGCGGCGCAAGATGGATGATCGCGGGCACCCCGAGCGCGCTGTGATCACGGCGAGCGCCTGGCCGGAAACGGTGGAAGTGGGGCCCTTCAAAGTGGGCTTTGTGCCCATTTCCCATTCAATCCCCGAAAGCTCCGGCCTTGTCATTGATACGCCCGCAGGTCGCATCGTACATTCAGGCGACTTCAAGATTGATCTTGATCCCGTGGTGGGTGAGGCGTTTGACGAAGCGCTTTGGACCTCGCTTGCGGAGAAGGACGTGCTGGCGTTGATGTGCGATTCGACCAACGTCTTCAACGCCCATGAGGGCCGATCTGAATCGACGCTTGGATCCGATATCGAAGATCTGATCGCCTCATCCAAGGGCATGTTTGTCGCCACCACCTTTGCCTCGAACGTGGCACGGGTGAAGACATTGGCCGAAGCCGCAGACCGGGCCGGGCGGTCGGTGTGCCTGATGGGGCGCGCGATGCGGCGGATGATTGAGGCCTCCGTTGAAACAGGGGTGCTGACGGGGTTTCCGCGCACCGTGACGGTGGAAGATGCCCGCAACATTCCACGGGAAAATCTGGCCCTCATTGTCACCGGAAGTCAGGGCGAACGCCGCGCGGCCTCGGCCCAGTTGGCGCAGGGCAAGTACAACGGCATTGAGTTGAAATCGGGAGACATGTTCCTCTTTTCCTCAAAGACCATTCCGGGAAATGAGCGCGGTGTGAACCGGATCATCAACCAATTTAGCGAAATGGGTGTAGATGTCGTCGATGACAGTTCCGGCAAATATCACGTCTCTGGCCACGCGAACCGACCTGACTTGCAGCGGTTGCATCAGATGGTGCGCCCGAAGATCGTTGTGCCCATGCATGGGGAACACCGGCATCTGCGCGAGCATGTGAAGATCGCCAAGCAAGGCCAGTTTGATGCGGTTTTGGCGCCCAATGGCACAATGATTGAGCTGACCGGTCCGACCGCGACCGTGGCGGAGTATGTCGAAACGGGGCGCGTCTATCTGGATGGTCACGTGCAGGTGGGCGCGCTTGACGGCGTCGTGCGCGATCGCATTCGCATGGCGCTCAACGGTCATGTCACGGTGAACCTCATTCTCGACGAGGAGGATGACCCTCTGGGAGAGCCTTGGTGCGAGATCATGGGCCTGCCACAAGAAGGCAGCAGCCGTGCGCCGCTCGTGGATATCCTAGAGGAAGATCTCAGCCAGTTCATCGGACGGGCAGGGGATGCCACGTTGACGGATGACGACAAAATCGAAGAAGGGATGCGCCGCGTTGTGCGTCAGACGGCCATGCTGGAGATCGGCAAGAAGCCCGAAGTCACCGTAATCGTCAGCCGTCTGAGCTAAGCGCCCCGCATTCTTTGAAAGAATGCGGACCGAAATCTTTCAAAGATTTCGGCACCCTGCGGTTAGCAGGCCCCGGTCGTGTATCCGCCTCGGCCGTCCGCATAGGCGCATTCATTGGTTTGGCTGTTTCTGGCAATCAATGCGCCAGCGGCGGCGCCTGCCAGCGTTGAAACAGCCAGCCAACCATCACCGAAGCCCAGGATCGTGCCCGCGATGAACCCGGTGCCCGCGCCAATGGCGCCGCCGCCCAGCGTTCGTTCCTCTGTATCAGTGAGACACCCGGCCAGAACGAGTGGCAGGGCAAGGAGTGTCGGTTTTATGAAGTGCTTGGTCATGGCTCGGCCTTCTTTTGTCATATGTGCCAAAGCCTAGACACGCAGTTGGCGTGCGCAAGTCCTCAATGCGAAAACGGCGATGTTCGGCGCCAAAGGGCGTCACGTGGGCGGGTCCTCGCTCGTGGATTGCCCGGGCAAGGGATTGCCGGGCGCGGTCAGCGTCTCTGACACCGCCGCGGGGTCTTGGGTGTCCGCATCTTGGCGCATCTCCCGGATGCCGATATAGACGCCGCTGAGGATCACCAAAACCATACCGATGATGGTGTTTACCGGCGGCACTTCCGACCATATCACCCAGGCAAGCGCCGTTGCGATTGGCAGATACGAGTAGTCAAAGAGTGAGATCTTGCTGGGCTCTGCCACTTGATAGGCGCGTGACAAAAGCACGTAGCCGGTCAGGCCTGCCCCGCCGAGGCAGAGCAAGGGCAGGATATGGGCGGCTGGCACGTCTGGATAGTCCCAGATCATGTGCGAAAACTCAGCTTCAAACGTGAAAATCTGGTTCAGAACGAACCCCATGATGAGCACAACCGGACCGGACCACATCAGCGTATAAAGCCCGACGGTAAGGCTCGATTCACGGTCTCCCACATGTCGCGCCAGGATCTGCGAAGCGGCGTAAAGCACCGCAGAAATGAGCGGCAGAAGGGAGATCCACGTGAAAACAGATCCGGTTGGATTGATCGCGATCAGCACCCCCAAAAATCCCATCGCCAGAGCACCGATGCGATGCGGCCCGATGCGTTCGCCC
Organism: uncultured Roseovarius sp.; assembly: GCA_937884705.1. Lineage (GTDB taxonomy): Bacteria > Pseudomonadota > Alphaproteobacteria > Rhodobacterales > Rhodobacteraceae > Roseovarius. The sequence continues at coordinate 19,105 of CAKZYL010000430.1, forward strand.
AGGAACAGGATGGCCATGAGGGCGATGATCAGAGGCGCTGAGAAAAAGATCGTGGTCGCCTCAGCCAGACCCATAAAGGGAAAAGCCATGTAAAAGACGGCAAATCCGACAGCAAAGAGCGCACCACGCAGGCAGTGAATATGCATCAAACGCGTGCGCAGCATGCGCGCCCCGCCGATGATCAGGATCAGTGGTCCGAGCACAACGACCGCCATGCAAGAGCGCAAAAACAGCAAGGCCCATATGGAATAGGACGGCAGGTACTCTTTCATGAGCGCGTCTTGCACCGCGAAAAAGCTCATGCCGATCACCACGCAACCGATGCCCGTGAGTGTGCGTGACGACGCAGCAGAGGATGCAAAAGCTGTGGTCATGGCTTCACGCTAATCGCGGGTAGGCCAGCCTGTCTTGCAGTTTTGCGACCCGGTGTCGCAAACGAACGTAGGATCGCAGCAGGAAAAAAGGCCCGTTCAATCCAGACGGAAGCGTAGGGCCCTTTTTTAAGTTACGCTTTGTTCATGCGGTTCTCGATCAGATCATCCACCACTGCCGGTTCCGCCAGAGTAGATGTATCGCCGAGCGCGCCGTAATCGTTTTCCGCGATCTTACGCAGGATCCGGCGCATGATCTTGCCGGACCGGGTTTTTGGCAGCCCGGGGGCCCACTGGATCTGGTCGGGCGACGCGATCGGGCCGATTTCCTGTCTGACCCAAGTCCTGAGTTCCTTGCGCAGCTCTTCGCTGGGCTCCTCACCGGTCATCAGCGTCACGTAGCAGTAAATGCCCTGGCCCTTGATCTCATGCGGGTACCCAACGCCCGCTGCTTCGGACACTTTGGAGTGGGCCACGAGGGCGCTTTCCACTTCCGCGGTGCCCATCCGGTGGCCTGATACGTTGATCACATCGTCCACGCGGCCGGTGATCCAGTAATCGCCGTCTTCATCCCGGCGACAGCCGTCACCGGTGAAATAGTAGCCTTTGTAATCCGAGAAATATGTCTTCTCAAAGCGGTCGTGATCGCCCCAGACAGTGCGCATTTGACCTGGCCAGCTGTCTTTGATGCAGAGCACGCCCTCAACACCGTTGCCCTCAATTTCCACGCCAGAGGCCGGATCAAGCACGATGGGTTCAACCCCGAAAAACGGCTTCATCGCAGAACCTGGCTTGGTCGCGTGCGCGCCGGGCAGGGGGGTCATCAGGTGGCCACCCGTCTCTGTCTGCCACCAAGTATCCACGATGGGGCATCTGCCGCCGCCAACCACGTCGTTGTACCAGTTCCACGCTTCTGGATTGATCGGTTCACCGACGGTGCCCAGGATCCGAAGATCGCTGAGGTCGCATTTTTCGACAAAGCTGTTGCCCTGACCCATCAGCGCGCGGATGGCGGTGGGCGCGGTGTAGAACTGGTTCACCTTGTGCTTTTCGCACACCTCCCAGAAGCGTGACGCATCCGGATAGGTTGGAACCCCTTCGAACATGAGTGTCGTCGCGCCGTTCGCAAGGGGGCCATACACAATGTAGCTGTGGCCCGTGACCCATCCCACATCGGCGGTGCACCAGTAGATTTCACCGTCGTGGTAATCAAAGGTGATCTCATGGGTCATCGCTGCAAAGACGAGATATCCGCCCGTGGTATGCACAACGCCTTTGGGCGCGCCGGTTGAGCCGGAGGTGTAGAGGATAAACAGTGGATCCTCGGCGTTCATTTCTTCCGGCGGGCAATCTGCGTCGACCTTTTCGGCTTCTTCATGCAGCCAGTAATCAAGACCATTACGCCACGCGATCTGATCGCCTGTGCGCTTCACCACAAGGCATTTCACTTCGTCGAAGTC
>CAKZYL010000431.1 GCA_937884705.1 uncultured Roseovarius sp.
CCAGCGGCACACATTGCCCTTCGAGACAATGTAGTTGCCATGGTTGTTCATCAGCGGCGGCATCGGCCAATTCGGCAAACGGATCTGCCCTGCTGGCCCGAGCATGTAGAAATTGTCTTCGTGCACCTCAGTGTTCAGAGGTGCGCCTTTTTCTTTCCAATCCGGAATAAGCTTATTAAGGCCGATCGGATCAAGCACGGCACCGGACAGGATGTGCGCGCCAACTTCAGAGCCCTTTTCAAGCACAACGACCTCACGAGACGGATCGAGCTGCTTCAAGCGAATAGCTGCCGAGAGACCTGCGGGACCTGCACCCACGATCACCACATCGTATTCCATCGCTTCGCGTTCAATCTCTGACATCGCGCTTCCTCCTTCTTTTGGCGGCCCTGCGTTAAAGCGTGGTAGCTCAAGGATTTCCAACTGTTATTTGTTATGGGTGCGCGGGAAAAATCTTCAATCGAAACCCGGCGTAATTCGGGTTGAAAACGCCAAATGCGGCGCATTTAAGACCATTTGACGCTGCGGTACCGCTTCGCCACTTGCAAAGCGATCGTGCATCAGGTCAATCTGATACGGCGTGAACCACTTCCTGGAACTGCCGCAAACACGGCGGAACGAAGACCCAAAAAGGCATCCAGATGGAAAAAATACCAATGACCCACGGTGGGTATGCGGCGCTTGAGACAGAGCTGAAGCATCTGAAATCTGAAGAGCGGCCAGCGATCATCAAGGCCATTGCGGAGGCTCGTGAGCATGGCGATCTGAGCGAGAATGCGGAGTATCATTCCGCTAAGGAAAAGCAGTCTTTCATCGAAGGCCGGATCAAAGAGCTGGAAGGCGCAATCAGCCTCGCGGATGTGATTGATCCCTCTAAGCTTTCTGGCGCGATCAAATTCGGCGCGACTGTCACCTTGGTCGATGAAGACACCGACGAAGAGAAGACCTGGCAGATCGTTGGAGAGTATGAGGCAAACATCGAGAAGGGTCTTCTGAACATAAAATCGCCTATTGCGCGGGCTTTGATCGGCAAAGAAGAGGGTGACAGCGTCGAAGTGCGCACTCCCGGTGGCGAAAAGGCCTACGAGGTCCTAAAGATCGCCTACACCTGAGCAGGGCAGACATGGCAGAAAAACCGACAGGCCCCAAAACGTCATTGGGGATTTTTGACAAGTCGTACAAAGAACGCGTAACGCGCATCGAGATTGTGGCCGTTATACTGTCCGTGATCTGGTTGGCCTTGTGCTCCATTTTCTTTTTGTCTCTCGGCCCTGCGGACCGCAGCGATGGCAGCACAATCAGTTTTATGCTGGTCATGCTGACGATCTTCCTGCCAGTAGCCATGATCTGGGTGGCGGCAACGGCGGCGCGCGCGTCGAAGGTGATGCGCGAAGAAAGCCAACGGCTGCAAGTGGCCGTGGATGCCATGCGTCACGCCTACGTCGCCGAAAGCCAAAACCGTCACGCCGTCGCAGAACCTTCTGTCGCCAAAAAGCTCGAAGAGATCGCCTCGGCGCAGCGCAAGACCGAGTTGGCGCTGGTCGCTTTGTCAAAGCCTGCGGTGGCAGAGCCAGCGTCAAAACCATTGGTGCTAGAGCCCGAGCCCGATGATCAGGCCGCACTGCCTCTGGGCACGCCTGCAGAAGACATGACACCGCCACTCGGCGCGGTCGATTTCATCCGAGCGCTCAATTTCCCTGATACAGCACAGGACAGAGACGGTTTCGCTGCTCTGCGTCGCGCGCTCAAGGACCGCAAAGCGGCGCAGTTGATCCAAGCCGCGCAGGATGTGCTGACGCTGATGTCGCATGACGGCATTTACATGGACGACTTGCGCCCCGATCTGGCGCGCCCCGAGATTTGGCGGCGGTTCGCAGAAGGAGAGCGCGGCCGCTCTGTCGGCATGCTCGGCGGTATCCGAGATCGCTCGTCGCTGGCTTTGACGTCAGCACGCATGAAGAATGATCCCATTTTCCGCGACGCCGCACATCATTTCCTGCGCCTCTTTGACAAGATGATCTCGGATTTCGCGGACCGCGCCACCGACGGACAATTGACCGAATTGTCAAACACCCGCACGTCCCGGGCGTTCATGATTTTGGGCCGCATAACGGGCACGTTTGATTGAGGTTGCAACCCTTTCGGACGTACTCGATCCAAGGCGCGCCAAAGACGCCTTAGACCTTTTGCAGAGCGAGCCAGATCAGAAATCCGATATAGGCGAAAACGGTGACGTTCAGAACCGTATCCAAGATTGTGCCAGTCATCTATCGACCTCCTTTGACAACGATTTCAGCAGGCAAACGACGAGAATGGGCACGATAAAGACAAACGCGATTGCCGAAAGCGCGATGATGGAACGCACAAGACCAACATCGCCGACAAAGATCATAGCCAGACCAAGAGCACCCAGAACGGCCCCCCAAATCGTCCGAACGGGCGGCGATGGATTTTCGTCGCCGCCCGTTCCGATCATCGCCAAAGTAAACCCCGCACTCACAACGCTTGTCACCACAAACAGGAAGGCCGCGGCAATCGTCGCGATCTGCGTGACGTAGGACAGCGGGAACTCTTTGAGCAATGCGAATGTGGTTGCATCCAGGCTTTCGTTGTTGACGGCCAGCAGATCGCCACTGCCGTCCAGAACATTGTAAACGCCAATCCCACCAATGACGCCAAACCAGAACATCGAAAACAGCGTTGGTGCGACGATCACCCCGATAAGAAACTCTCGGATGGTGCGCCCACGCGAGATCCGCGCAATGAAGATCCCCACAAACGGGGACCAAGCAAGCCACCAGATCATGTAGTTGAGCGTCCAATCCTGAAACCAGGTGGAGATCGTATCATTGAAGAACTCAGTGGTTGAAAATCCGGCGGGCAAGACGGCAAAGGTATAACGCCCAATGCCCGATACGATTGTGTTCATCGCGAATGACGTGGGGCCCGCAAGCAACAAATAGACCAGCAATCCAATGGCGATGCCCATTGCCAAATTGGACAGCTTCGACATGCCTTCCCCCAAATCACGCCGCAGCGGGATAAGAAACGAAACGCACATCACGACAAAAATGGCAGCTGTCAGTTGGGCTGACGGGTCCAGCCCCAGAACACCGGCCAAGCCGGTTTGGATCTGAAAGACGCCCATGGCGAGGGATCCCGCCAGACCTACGGCGATTGCGACAACGGATAAGAAATCAAAGATCCAGGCCAAGGCGCGGGTCCAAGCCTTGCTGCCATAGACATCGAGAAGCGGAGCGCTGAGCAGCAAAGACTGTTCGCGACGAAACGCGAAATACGCGATGATGAGAGCGACCACGCCGTAAATGGCCCAGGCATGGAACCCCCAGTTCAGGTAGGTCACGAAGATCGCAAGGCTGGCCGCTTCCGACTCCGGCAGGAACTCCCGAATGACCGAGAAATGCGTGAGCGGTTCAGACGCGCCATAAAACAGCAAACCCACGCCCATACCGGCTGCAAAGAGCATCGCGATCCACGCCGGGGTCGAAAACTCAGGCTCTGATCCTTCAGGGCCGAGCCTTATCGTGCCGTACTTGGAAAACGCGAGATAAATGGCCAGCAACAAAAGTGCGCTGGCCTCCAACATGATAAACCAACCTCGGCTTTCAAATTGGATGGCGACGATAGAGGAGGACATTTCGCCAAGCCCCTGCGGATCGACAATGCCCCAGACGGCAATTGCGACGCTGACCAAAAGGGCCGAAATCAATAGCGCGTTGATTTTCACCTCTCAGGATCCTCGAGATTGCGGTGCTTTCACTGTAGTGGCAAAATATCTGCATCCAAAGCGGCAAAACGAGTGCGCTGTGTCTCTCGCCATTGAGCGCCAGTTCGGGATCTAAGACGGTTACTCTTAAGCCCGATTTCTCTGACGTCCACCCAGAATTCCTGATTGCTGTCAAAGAGATATGCAAAGGGCATCTTCTGAATGTTGCTTATACAAAATCTTGCAGGCATCATGGCGATTAAGATCGGGAGGTCACCCATGCGCAAGTTTCTCGTCGTTCTCGACGACAGCCGCGAATGCCTGAATGCGATGCGTTTTGCCGCGATGCGGGCCAAGAACACCAATGCCGGGGTTGAGGTTCTTGCCGTCATTCCCCCTGAGGACTTCAATCATTGGGTCGGCGTCGGCGACATAATGCGCGAAGAGGCCCGCGAACGCATTCAGGTGCATTTCGATGTCTACGCCAAATGGATGCGCGACCGGCAAGGCATTGACCCAGAGCTTGTCATCCGCGAGGGCGAACCGTTCAAGGAGATCATGGCGCAGGTGCAAGACGACCCCGAGGTGGGCGTTTTGGTCCTTGGCGCCAGCACCGAAAAGAAAGGCCCCGGGCCGCTTGTGACCCAGATTTCCAAGAACTCCAGCGGGCTCAACATTCCGATCACGATTGTTCCGGGTGATCTGTCAAAAGAGCGCCTGGAGGCGATTACGTGAACCAAAGATCTCGATTTTCCTTGATTTATCCCCGGCGCGTGTCAAGTCTGGCGCGATGAGCTTTCAAGGCCCCACGTCTTTTCCGAGCGCGCACACCGCGCAAGTGACGTTCCACAGAACTGAGCTGTCAGTTATTCTATCCCTCTATGGTCGCATGGTGTCCGCCGGTGAATGGCGCGATTATGGCATTTCGCATCTGCGCGATGTGGCGGTTTTTTCGGTGTTTCGCCGCACAGCTGAAAACCCTCTTTATCGGATCGAGAAACGCCCCAAACTCCGCGGGCGACAAGGCCAATATGCCGTCATAGGCATCGAAGGACAGGTCTTAAAGCGCGGACATGACCTAAAAACGGTGCTGCGCGTTTTGGAACGCAAGCTCATCCGCGCTGTGGAGTGACGCAGCGTTGCAAGGGTTTGACAGAGGCCCGGCATCCAATTTAGAATGATTCCAAGACTTGAAAGACGCGCAGTCACCGCGCATATACGTGGCAGTCAACCGAAAGCGCCTTACCCATGTTTATTCAAACGGAATCGACCCCAAATCCCGCGACGCTCAAATTTCTTCCGGGCCTGACTGTTCTTGACGCAGGCACTGCCGACTTTCCATCGGCAGAAGCTGCGGAAAAGTCGCCTCTGGCGGAACGTGTTTTCAAGATCGACGGCGTGACGGGCGTGTTCTTCGGCATGGATTTTGTGACGGTCACAAAGTCTGATGCGATCGAATGGGACCATATCAAACCGTCCATCCTTGGCGCGATCATGGAGCATTTTCAATCTGGTCAGCCTGTCCTTCTTGAAGAAGATACCAGCGGCGGGCACGCAGATCACGATGGGGAAGACGCCGTTGTCGTGGGTCAGATCAAAGAGTTGCTCGACACCCGCGTCCGGCCCGCTGTAGCCCAAGACGGAGGCGACATTACATTCCACGGCTTTGACCGCGGGGTTGTCTATCTGCACATGCAGGGCGCCTGCGCTGGATGCCCGTCCTCCACGATCACTCTGAAGATGGGCATCGAAAACCTGCTACGCCACTACATCCCCGAAGTGACAGAGGTCCGCCCGGTTGGGGTCTGACCAGCTTACACTTGGATTTGACACGTCGGCCGCGCATTGTGCGGCCGCTTTGCTGTCCGGGGATGAGGTTTTGGTCGCCCGATCCGAAGACATGGCGCGCGGACAGGCCGAACGCCTGATGCCGATGATCGAGGAAATGCTCACGCGCCAAGGATTTGGCTGGTCTGACGTGACGCGCATTGGTGTCGGCGTCGGGCCGGGAAATTTCTCCGGCATCCGCATTTCTGTCTCTGCAGCGCGTGGCCTAGCGCTCTCTTTGGGCATACCTGCAATCGGCGTTTCAACTTTTGAGGCCACCAAGCGTACCGCTCCAGAGGGGAGCATCCCAGCCGTCCCAGCGCCGCAAAACCAGATGTACATTGCCCCCGAAGGAGAAAGCCCACGCTTGGTCCCACACGCTGAGGACGGGCACACTGCTTGGCCGCCAAAGCCGGAAACCCTTGCCACCAACATCGCGTTGATTGCCATAGAGGCCACCGCGCCATTCACGCGCCCGGCCCCGCTTTACATCCGCTCGGCAGATGCAGCACCACCGAGGGACGCCCCGCCGGTGATCCTTGATGACGACAGCTGAAAACCTCGCCACCCGCCACGCGGACGCATTCAAAGCCGACATGCGCCCCTGGTCTGTGAAGGAATTTGAGACGCTGTTATCCAGCTCGCACGTCCACCTTGTAGAGGTAGCGAACGCCTTTGCTCTTCTCAGCATCATCGTTGATGAGGCAGAAATCCTGACGCTTGCCACGGATCCTGCACATCGCCGTCAGGGCCTTGCCCGCGCGCTTTTGTCCACGTTGGCGCAAGAGGCACGGACCCAAGGCGCCAAGACCATCTTTCTCGAAGTTGCCGAGACAAACAAGCCCGCCCGTGCGCTCTATGCCGGGGCGGGCTTTGAAGAAAAGGGCCGACGCACGGCGTACTACCAGACACCAGATGGACGGGTTGACGCGCTCCTCCTTGTGAAATCACTTTGAGATCGAGACTCTGACAGAACGAAGCTCGCCTTGCCTGAGCCCGGGACACAGGCACAACCAGAAATCCGCCGATTTACGCCAAGAAACGCGCCCACGCGTATTGACCCGCTCCCGCCCCTGCGCCCTAATACCTGGCAATAGTTTTTACCCCTGGGAGACACACATGACGCTGCACAAAACCCTGATGACGGCCACGGCGGCCCTCGCCCTTTCCGCTGCTTCTGCGCTGGCTGACCCGGCGCTGATTTTCGACCTCGGCGGCAAGTTCGACAAATCTTTCAACGAAAGCGCCCATAATGGCGCGCAACGATGGGCCGAAGAGACCGGCGGCAGCTACAACGAAGTGGAGCTGCAATCCGAGGCTCAGCGCGAACAGGCTCTGCGCCGCTTCGCCGAATCCGGCGCAAACCCTGTGATCACCATGGGCTTTGCTATGGCCGATGCGCTCGGCACGGTGGCACCCGACTATCCCGACACGAAATTCGTCGCGGTTGATGTGACATGGCTTGAGGCCCCGAACATTCGGCAAATCGGATTTGCCGAACATGAAGGCTCTTACCTCGTCGGCATGTTGGCCGCGATGGCCTCCAAGTCCGGCACCGTCGGTTTTGTGGGCGGCATGGACATTCCTCTGATCCGTCACTTCGGTTGCGGCTACGCGCAGGGCGCAAAGGCGGTGAACCCGGATGTCAGCATTGTCGCGAATATGACAGGCACAACACCCACTGCCTGGAACGATCCCGTGAAAGGCAGCGAGATCACCAAAGCGCAAATCAGCCAAGGCGCTGACGTGGTCTATGCGGCCGCGGGTGGCACTGGCGTGGGCGTCCTGCAGACAGCCGCGGATGAAGGTATCCTCTCCATCGGTGTGGACAGCAACCAGAACTACTTGCACCCAGGCCAGGTCCTCACATCCATGCTCAAGCGCGTTGATGTGGCGGTCTACGAGGCCATGAAGGCGGGCGAGAACGTGGAAACCGGCGTCTTCACCATGGGC
>CAKZYL010000432.1 GCA_937884705.1 uncultured Roseovarius sp.
CTCCGCGCCCACATGGCCGAGCTTGGTCATCCCATCGTCGGTGACGGCAAATATGGCGGCTCTGGTCAGGAAAACCTCGGCGATGGCTGGGGCGCCCAACTGGGCGGAGAGATCAGCCGCAAACTGCACCTCCACGCGCGCTCCCTGTCCTTCGATCACCCGGTCACTGGCGCGCGCATCCATCTCACCGCGCCTTTGCCCGATCACATGGCCCGCACCTGGGACACGTTCCAATGGCGCCCCGAAGATGCCCCCGAAGACCCGTTCGAGGAGCTGCTGTGAGCGATCTGCGTTTGGTCATTTTCGATGTCGACGGCACGCTCGTCGACAGTCAGGCCGATATCATCGCGGCGATGTCCGAGGCTTTCACACGCGCCGATGCGCCTGCGCCCACGCGCGATGACATCCTCGGCATTGTTGGCCTCTCCCTCGAGGTGGCGATCCCGAAGCTCGCCCCCGACCTCGATCCCGCCACCCACACCCAAATGGTGGGTTGGTACAAAGACGCCTATGTCGCCCTGCGCGCCAAGGTGGGTGCGGCTCAAAGCTCTCCGCTCTATCCTCATGTGCGCGACACGCTCGATCTGTTGCATGCACAACCCGAAACTCTTCTTGGCGTGGCCACCGGCAAATCCCGGCGCGGTCTCGACAAGCTGCTCGAAGGCCACGCCCTAACGCATCACTTCATCACCCAGCAGGTCAGCGACTTTCATCCCTCAAAGCCGCACCCGGCCATGCTCTGGGCTGCCCTGTCTGAAACCGGACTTAATCCGAAAGACGCGGTCATGATCGGCGACACAGTGTTTGACATGGACATGTCGAAATCAGCCGGCATTCCTTTCATTGGCGTCTCTTGGGGCTATCATCGGGCGCACCAGCTTACAGATGCGATCGCTGTCCTTGATGACATACGCGACCTGCCCGGCATCCTCTCCACCCATTGGAGGCACGCGTCATGAGCGCTTGGAAGACAAAGAGGTTCTGGAAAGAGGCCACAGCCGCGCCGGTCGATGGCGGCTTTAGCATCACGCTCGACGATCGCCCGGTGAAGACGCCTGCGAAACGCCCGCTCGTTGTGCCCTCTATCACCATGGCCCGCGCCATAGCGGAAGAATGGGATGCCCAGGTGGAAGAGGTCAAACCTCAAACCATGCCGGTTACCCGCGCGGCCAACGCAGCGATTGATAAAGTGGCCCAGCAAAAGACAGAGGTGGCCGATCTTCTCGCCGCGTATGGCGACAGCGATTTGCTCTGCTACCGCGCCGACAGCCCCGAAGGTCTTGTCGCGCGCCAGTCAGAGGCGTGGGATCCGCTGCTGGATTGGGCCGCGGACACGTTCGGCGCCCGGTTGAGACCCACGGTGGGGCTCATGCCCATGCCGCAAGACCCTGGCGATCTGGCGAAATTGGCCGCGCAGGTGCACGGGATGGACACCTTCACCCTCACCGCGTTCCACGATCTGGTCGGCCTGTCGGGGTCGCTCATCATCGGGCTTGCCGCGCTGCGGGATCACGCGCCGATCGAAGACCTCTGGCAGACCTCCCGCATCGATGAAACCTGGCAAGAAGAGCAATGGGGCGAAGATGAGGAGGCGCAGGAAATGGCCGCAGCAAAGCGCCAACAGTTTCTGGCTGCAAAAAAACTTTACAATATGATTAACGACCACCCTGAGCTTTGATTTTTTTAAAGCAGGATGTGGAAAACTCTCTGAAACCCCCCTAATTTCTGCGCATCTGGGCTTGAAGTATGGGCTGAATCCACCCATTGTGCCCGTTGTTACTGCAGGGGAAACCTGAAAACAGCAACTTTGGCCTCAATTGGGGCCTCACTTCGCCCAAACTATCGGGCGGCCAATCAGGAAGAGGTAAAAATGAAAAAATCCGTAATTCTGGGCGCACTGTCTGCTGCCGGTCTCGCGACTGCTCTGACAGCTGGCGCCGCTGCTGCGGGCACACTTGACGACGTGAAAGCGCGCGGCAAGCTGAACTGTGGCGTGACCACGGGCGTGCCTGGCTTTGCTGAGCCAGATAGCGCTGGCGTGTGGCAAGGCTTCGACGTGGCTGTATGCCGCGCTGTTGCTGCTGCCGTTCTGAGCGATTCCACAGCTGTTGAGTTTGTGCCTACCACAGGTAAGACACGCTTTACCGCTCTGGCGTCTGGCGAGATCGACATGCTCGCGCGGAACACCACATGGACGTTCTCTCGTGACGTTGACCTGAAGTTCGAATTCACCGGCGTGAACTACTACGACGGTCAGGGCTTCATGGTTCCGGCTGATCTGGGCGTCAGCTCCGCGACAGAGCTCGA